>JAEUKG010000610.1 GCA_016794325.1 Myxococcales bacterium
GAGCCCGGGCGAGACGTCGGGCCTGCGATCGAGGAGCGGCCGAGGCGCTCCCTCGAGGATGCCCTTGCAGATCGCCCCCACGTTGGGCCCCGGGAACGGCGGCTCACCGGTGAGGAGCGTGTACATGCACGCGCCGAGCGCCCACACGTCGGTGCGCGCGTCGACGTTCTTGGCCGAGCGGACCTGCTCGGGCGCCATGTAATACGGCGTGCCCATGAAGACGCTCGTGCGCGTCAGGCTGTCACCCTCGCGCTGGCCGCGGTCGTCCACCTTCGCGAGGCCGAAATCGAGCACCTTCACCGCGGGCGGGGCGCCGCCTCGCCGCTCCGCGAGGAAGAGGTTCTGAGGCTTGAGATCCCGGTGCACGACGCCGCGCTCGTGGGCCTCGGCGAGGGCGTCGCACGCCTGGAGCATCCACGCCACGACGTCGGCGGGCTCGAGCGGCCCGCTCCGGTCGACGCGGGCGGCGAGGTCTTCACCCTCGAGGAGCTCCATCACCATGTACGGCGCGCCGCTCGGCAGCGTGTCGACGTCGTGGACGCGCGCCGCGTGGTCGCTCTTCAGGGTGGCCGCGGCGCGGGCCTCGCGGGCGAAGCGCGCGCGGTCTTCGGAGGTCGCGCCCTCGAGGTTCATGACCTTGAGCGCGACCTCGCTCCCGAGCTCCACGTGCCGCGCCGCGAGGACCACGCCCATCCCGCCGGCGCCGAGGACGCGCTCGACGCGGTATTTCCCGACGCGTTCGCCGATCGCAGGGACGTCCCGCGACGGGGCGCGCTCGGTCGGGCGATCGCTCTCGGGCGCGGTGCCGAGGGCGGCGACCAGGGCGCGGCAGCGCTCGCACCCCGCGACGTGGCTCGCGACGGGGCCGTGCTCCGACGCGTCGAGCGCGGCCTGGGTGTACCGGAGGAGGGTGTCCTCGCCGGGGCAGGGTCCGCCGGGAGCGGAGGCCGCGTCCATGAGCTCAAGGTATCACGGCCCGACCGGCCGCCGCCGAACCGTCGCCCGCCGCCACCCACGCGAGCCAGCCACACCCGTCCCCCAGCCCTCGACGTCCAGGCCCCCGCTCGCCCACCCCACCCAGGACGTCGACCTCGACGCGACCTCGCCGCGACGCTGACCTCGACCTTGACGTTGACGTACGTTGACGTTGACGTTGACGTTGACGTTGACGTTCGACGGCGACGGCGACGGCTCACCCGCTGGAGGGAGCTGCGCGGTGGTGCCGCGCACACATCGCCGGAACGCGCGTGGCGCTGAGCGCACGCGTGGAGTCCGTCGGGTTCGACACGGCGGACGTCGTGCGCCCAATGCCGCCGAAGCAGGTCGCGACCGAACGTGACGGTGGTCGAGTCGACGGCGGGCTCGGCGGAAGCGGCGGAAGCGGCTCGTCGTCCTCCGAGCGCGACGGCATCGCGAGCCGAGCCGGGCTCGACGGCCGCGGGGTCAGAACCGAGAGGGCTTCTTGACCTTCTTCTGCTCCGCGACCTCGAGCCGCCGGTCCACGAGGTCGAGCCAGTCCACGTACGCCCCCGACTGTCCGCGCATCAGCGCCTTCTGCGCGCGCACCTCGCGCCGTGCGTGGGTGACGTCGTCGGTCTCGATCGCGTGGAGGAGCCGCGCGTGGTGCACGTGGACGTCTTGCGCGATCCGCGCGCCGAGCGACGCCGACAGGTCGCGCGAGCCCTGCGCCAGATCCCCCCGCCCGGCGCGCATGAAGCACGCCTCCGCGCGCGAGAAGTCCGCGAGCGCTCGCGCGCCCTCCTCGGCCGCGAACGGGTAGCGCTCGCGCGCCATCGATCCCGCGCGCGCCGAGGCCATCGCCGAGCTCAGCGCCGCCGGGCCCACCGCGTCGCACTGCGCGGGGCCGCTCGGCGCGAGCGACGGCGGCTCCGGCGCCTCGACCTCGGCGCGCTTGCCCCCGCGCGCGCCGACGGCCCCGAGCGCGGCCGCGGGGGCGAGGAGCACGAGGAGCGCCACCGACGCCACCGTCCGCAGGCGGCTCCCCGAGCGCTTCGGCGGCGCCTCGACGCGTGTATAGTGCAGCGAAACGCCGGCGAACGTCAGCTTGACGCCGGGCGCGAAGCGGGCCCGCCGGAACGGCGCGCCGTCGAGGGCAGCGCTCGGCAGCGTCGGGTGCACCGTGGCGACGACGCCGAGCGGCGTCTGCTCGAGCAGGACGTGCTCGCGCCCGACGCCGGGGCCGTGAACGCGCACGTCGCAGTGGGCGCCGGAGCCGACGAGGAGCCGCGCGGCGTCGGTGCCGAGGGTCTCGGTCTTGCCGTACGCGTCGGTGAGGGTGAGGCGGAGGGTGGAGGGCGGGTTCATGTCGGGGTCACCGGTTCATCTGCGAGAGGATCTTGAGGACGAGCGGCGTCATGAGGAGGATCATCACCGTGCCGAGCAGGAGCGTCAGCGGCAGGTAGAGCGCGACCGAGGCGCGCGCCGCCGCCTCCTCGGCCGCGGCCGAGCGCTTCATCCGCGCGACGGTGGCCTGGACCATGAGCGCGTCGACGAGCGGCGTGCCCCGCTCTTCGGCCTGGACGATGCCCTGGGCGAGCTCCTGCACGCTCGCGACCTGGGTGCGGGCCACGAGCTCGAAGAGCGCCTCCTTGCGCGTGTTGCCGACCGAGAGCGCCTGCAGGAGCCGCTCGAGCTCGTTCGTCAGCGGATCCTCGCGGTCGCTGGAGCGCTCGACCACGTGGCGCACCGCGCCCGGGAAATCGAGGCCCGCGGTCATCCCCAGCGCGAGGAGGTCGGCGACGTACGGCAGGCCGCGCACGAGCGCCTCGCGCCGCCGCTCGATGCGCCCCGAGAGCGCGAGGTAGGGGACGATGAGCCCCACCGCGAGCCAGGCGAGGTGCGGGAGCCGAAGCCCGCCCGCCGCGTGAGCGTGCAGCGCGCTCGACGCCGCGCCCGCCACCGCGCTCGCGAGGTGGACCCCCAGCGCCTCGTCGGCGAGGAGGCCGAGGGGCTCGCCGGCGAGGACGAGCCGCTGGTCGAGCGCCGCGCGCGCGCGGTCGCCGAGGGCGGGCGAGACCCGCGCCCCGAGCCAGCGCAGGAGCGGCTCCACGAGCCCGAACCAGGGGATCTCCGCGAGGGCCGCGGTGCGGCGCTGGCCGCGCGAGCCCAGCGTCGGCCGCTCGAGCGCGGGCGCGCTCGACGAGGCGAAGGCGACGAGCGCGGCCGCGAGGCCGCCGAGGGAGATCCCCGCGGGGAGGAGCGCCTCCATCGTCACACCTTCACCGCGAGGATGCGCCGCGCGAGGACGATCGCGGCCGCCCAGAGCAGCGCCGCGAGCCCAGCGGCGAGCCGGCCGGGGACGGACGCGAGCATGGGGTCGAAGTAGCCGGCCTGCATCTTCTCGAGGACGATCATGAACAGGATGGGCGCGAGCCCGACCACCCAGACCTGGGCCCGCAGGGCCGCCGTCTTCGAGCGGAGGTTCGCCTCGAGGCGCTGGAGCTCGCGGAGCGCGGAGGCGAGCGCCTCGAGCGTCTTCGGGAGGTTGCCGCCGGTCTCCTGGCCGAGGGTCACCGCGGCGAGGGTGGTGTCGAGGGCGCGGCTCTGGACGCGCCGTCCCATCTCCTCGAGGGCCTCGGCCGTCGTCCGCCCGAGCCGCGTCTCCTTCAGCGCGAGCCCGGTCTCCGAGCGCAGCGGCTCCGAGATGACCGACTCCACGCTCCGGAGCGCGTCGCCGACGCTCGGCGTCGACCGGAGCGCGTTGGCGAGGGCGAGGGCGAAGGTCGGCACCTGCTCCTCGGCGCGCCGGCGCCGCCGGTCGGCGAGCGCGCGGAGCACGATCACGGGCCCGACCATCACCAGGGGGATAGCGAGCGCGATCTCGACGCGCCGCGCGAAGATCGCGAGCGCGGCCGCGGCGTAGGCGAAGACGAGCTGGCCGACGAGGACGAGCCGCGGGTCGAAGAAGACGAAGAGCCCGCGGAGCGCCCGCGAGATCGCGGCCACGTAGAGGGCGAGCGACTTCCGGAGGCCGCTGTCCGGGTCGTGCGCCTGGGCGAGCGCGAGGGCCGTCACCGCCACGAACGCCGCGCCCACGCCGAGCAAGGCGAGGGCGGTCGTCGACCGCATCACTTGCCCGCTCCGATGTTCACGGGGCCGGCGGGGCCGGCGACGACGCGCGGGCGGTCCGGCGAGTTGTAGAGGTCGCCGATGTTCACGTCGGGGGCGCCGGCGATGACGTGCGCGTCGTCGTTGGCGCGCGCGGCGACGAAGAGGCGGCCGCGCTCGGTGGCGAGGGCGAGCGCCTGGGCGTTCTGGGCGCTGACGCTCACCGTCACCACCAGCTCGCCGCGGTCGCGCGAGGCACCGGTCGCGTCGCCGCCGACGTCGGTGCCCACCGCGAGGACGAGCACGTTCTGGGCGAGGAGCGACGCCACGCGCTGATCCGACTCGCGCCCGCGCGCCGGCAGGCTCGCGATCACGTCGACGCGGTCGCCGGGCTTGAGCATCGCGTAGTGGCGGTCTTCGGGGGCCGCGCGGATGCCGAAGGCGCGCATCCCCGGCTGCACGACCGTCGCGAGGCCGCGCCGGTCGTCGGTCGCCACGGCGAGATCGGTCCACAGGAGCGACTGCTGCGCCGTGAGCGGCACGTCGACGCGCTGGCCGACGACCCGGGCGCGCTCGCGGGCGCGCACCGCGCGCGGCTCCACGTAGGCCTGGGGGACCACGCGCGTCGCGAGCATGTCGTCGGTGACGAGGTCGCCGCGCTCGACGCCCTTCACGAGGGTGAGCACCTCGACCGGGGCGCCGCCGCCGATCTCGGCCTCGAGGCCCTTCACGTACATCGAGAGGAGGACGACGCTGAGGGCGCCGAAGAGGAGGGCGAAGAGGAGCGCCGCGCGCTGGAGCTTCATCGCGCCACCGCCATCGCCGGGGTCGCCGACTCGACGACGCTGACGACCGAGCCCGCGCCGTGCGGCTCCGCCCCCACGACGACGTCGACGCCGGGGCCGAGGAGGCCGAGCGAGCGGTCGTCGGCGGCGGGGACCTCGGTGAGCGCGGTCCCGCGGAGCGACGCGCGATACCGCGCGATCGCCGCCGCGGGCGCGTGGGCCGACTCGTAGGCGTGGATCGAGTACTTCGCGCCGCGCGCGCCGACGGTGAGCACCCGCCGCGCGCCTTCGGGCCGCGGCGCCACGACCGGATCGCGCCCGGGCGCGTCGCCGGTCGCGGGGAACATGTCGTTCAACCGCACCGGGCCCTCCGATCGCGCGACGGTCACGAAGGCGCCGCCGCCGTCCCCGTCCTTGATGACGGCGTAGCGGAGCTCGCCGAGGGCGGCGAGATCGCCGGTGCGGACGACCTCGCCGAGGCGGGCCGCGAGGCCGCGCTCGTCGACCGCGGCGCCGGTGGCGAAGCACGCGATCGACGTCGTCGCCTTGCGGCGGTCGCGGAGGAGGCCGACGCCAGGGTGCCCGCCCTCGCCGTGCGCGGCGGCGTCGCCCGAGGCGAGGCGCGCCACCATCGCCGGCACGTCCTCGGCGTGGTCGTCGCAGGCGGCCTCGACGCGCGTCTCGACGACGGAGCGGGGCAGCGGCACGTGGACCGCCTGCACCGCGAGCGTGGCGCCGTTGACCTCGATGCGCGTCCCGTTCGCGCCCTCGCTCGCGAGGACGGCGTCGAGGGTCGCGCTCGTGTTGCCTTCGATGCGCGCGCCCGCGCGCCTCGAGGCGAGGGCGACGGCGAGCCCAGCGCCCACGAGGACGAGGAGCGAGGCCTTCCGGAGCGAGCGCGAGGGGCGAGTCGCGGTGGGATCGTGGGGCATTTCTCAGGGGAATAGAGGGTTGAACGAGCCAGCGGCGATGGAGCGGACCTTCTTCACGTCGCCGTCGTGCGCGTGCTCGTTGCACGGGGCGGCGACGGAGGCGCTCACGCCGACGTCGAAGCCACCGAGCAGCGCGTCCGCCCGCTCCACCTTCTGGACACGTCCACCCGTCGATCCGTATCGAAAATTCTTCACCCCCGAGTTCGGCGCCCCGGGCACGTGCCGATCCAAGGCCGAGAGGTCGGCCCCCGCGACCGCGACCTGGCCCGCCTCCTCGTCGGGCACGACGCCCGCTCGAGGCGGCGACGGGGGGCACCCGTCGAGGGCGGCCTGGAAGGTGTGCGCGCTCGCCTCCCGCCTCGCGGCGAGCTTGGCCTCGTACGCGCGCCCCGCGAAGAGGAGGCCCGAGAGGGCCACCGCCGCGAGCGGGATCGACACGAGCGCCTCGAGCAGCGCGCCTCCTCGCCGCCGAGGGCGCTTCGTCAATGCAACACGCCGGACCATGTTCCCTCCACGCCGAGCCGGGCCCGGCCTTGCCTCGCGAGCGCCTCGGGCGACGACCCGAGCAGGATCGGCAGGAGCGTCCGCGCGCCGTCGCTGCCCGACCGGCTCGCGAGGAGCGTGAGCGCCGAGCCGGCGATCACCCCGCGGAGCCGCGGCTCGGGGACGTGCACGCGCCGCAGCCGCGCCTCCCACCGCATCTGGTACGAGGCCTCCTGGCGCAGGCCCGCGCCCCACCGCGAGGGCCCGCCCTGGCGCGGATCGAGCATCGTCTCCGACTGCGCCCACTGCACCGACGACAGCGCCCGGTCGACCTCCTCGGTGATCGCCCCCGCGTTCTCGTCGAGGGTGCGCACCGAGGCGACGCGCACCCCCTGGGGGATGCGGCGGTCGTCCTGCCGCGTCGAGAGCGCGAAGCCCCACGACGCGAAGTAGCTGTCGCCGAGCCGCGCGGCGGCGAGCGGGCGCTTCTGGACCTGGCCGGTGCCCGTCATCGTCGAGCCCGCGCCGATCGATCCGAGCGCGGCGTCCATGCCCGCGCGGCACGCTTGGGGCCCGAGGGCGTCGACCTGGACGCCGGGCGGCAGCGGCCCCTTGAACGACGCGACGCGCCTGCACAGCTTGTCGCCGAGCGAGCCCGCCGCTTGCCCGAGCTCCCGCGCGAGCTCGGCGTCGAGGCCCGCGAGGCCGCTCACGCCGCCGCCGCCGCAGAAATACTGGGGCGCGGCCGCGACGAGGCGCGACATCAGGCCGCCGACGAGCATCTTGATCGGCGAGACGATGACCTCGGAGCCGGGCAGGACCTTGAGCGGCCGAAAGAGCACGTCGCCGAGCTCGCGCGCCGCGTGCCCGCACATCACCGCGTAGTCTTCGTCCTCGACCGGGAGCCCGATGC
>JAEUKG010000614.1 GCA_016794325.1 Myxococcales bacterium
GCTCGCGACGAAGCCGCGCGAGAAGCGGTCGGTCTTCGCGAGCACGGCGCGGGCCTCGGCGAAGGGCCCGGCGGGGAAGGGGTGCATGAACGCCCCGTCGTTGTCGATGAAGAGGAGCGATCCGCCCTCGGTCTCGCCGACGTTCCCGCCGCTCCACCGGTCCCAGTTGCCGACGAGCACGTCGAACGCCACGAGGACGGCGATCTCGCGAGCCCGCGCGCGCTTGCCGTCCGGGATCGCGCCGCCCTTGGCGAGCCAGCCGCGCCACGCCGAGCGCTCGGGCTCGCGCTCGAGCGCGGCGAAGCGAAGGCCGTCGATCCACGGCACGGCGGAGCCGCGGACCTTGCCCGCGCTCGTCGGCACCACCTCCCGGTCGAAGAGCGCCGCGCCCTCGGCGGAGAGCGCGCCCCGGAGCGCGGCCGGGGTGAAGGTGCGGAAGTAGGCGGGCGGGACCTGGCCGAGGCCGAGGTGGCGGGCGAGCCGGTAGGCCGCGATCTCCCCCTTGTACCGCCGGGGCCCGCGCCGCGAGTCGGGCTTGAACGCGATCTTCTTTCCGCTCGCGAGCTCGAGCTTGAACACCACCGACGTGTTGCCCACCGCCCGGCCCCGAACGGGTGCACTCTGCACGTAATCGCCAGGGTCGAGGGCCGCGGCCGCGTCGGCGTCGGCGCCGACGTCGGGGGCGGCGTCGCGCGATCCGGCGTCCGCGGGGCCGCCGTCGGCGTCGCGCGCGGAGGCGGAGGCGCCGGCGGCGTCGGGGGCGGGGGCGGGGGCGCGGCGGTCGCAGGCCGCCGCGACGAGCGCGGCGAGCGCGACGCGGAAGACGACCTCAGGTCGTCTTCGGGATCTCATCGGCGGGGAGCACGCGCTCGAGGAACGACACGATGCGGTCCCGGATGAGCGCCGGCTGCTCGATGGGGGCGACGTGGGTGCCGCCCGAGACCATGAGGAGCTCCGCGTACGGCATCGCCTGCCCCATGTGCTCCGAGAGCGAGGCGGGCGTGAAGGTGTCGCGCTCGCCCGCGACCACGAGCACCGGCACCTTCACGTCGCCGAGGTAACCCTCGGCGCTGTGGTCGCCCGCCGCGCGGAGCATCCGCAAGAACATCGGGAAGTCCACGTGGGTCATGTGGTGCAGGTAGGGGAGCATGTCCTCGGCGTGCACCTTGTCGGGGTCGACGTCGCGCGACCTCAGCGCGAGCTTGAGCGCGACCTCGGGCGGGATCCGCGTCCAGATGGCGCGCGCGATCTCCGGCTGCTTGTCGACGATGTCCATGAGCTTCGGCAGGATCAGGTCGAGCAGCGGCATCCCGCGGAACGACTGCGTGACCTTGCCGTAGCTGCCGCACACGAGGACGAGCCCGCGCACCTTGTCGGGATAGCGGTGGTACGCCTCGAGGCAGACCTGCGTGCCCATCGAGTGCCCGACGAGCACCACCGGCGGATCGCCGAGGTGCTGGCGCACCGCCATCAGGTCGGAGGCGTGGGCCGCGATGTCGATGCGCCCGTCGTCCTCGGGGGAGGCGCTCCGCCCGTGGCCGCGGTAGTGCCAGTGGGCGAGCGGAAACCGCGGGGCGAGGTCGTCCCACAGGTATTTCCAGATGAAGCCGTCGCAGAGGATCCCGTCGCAGAACACGACGTGGCACGCGGCGGGGTCGTGCCCCGCGCGCTTCGTGCGGACGAAGAGCCGCGTCTTGTCCTCGGCGAGGACGAAGGTGTGGTCCTCGCCGGGCGCGCGCGCGGACGGAGGTACGCTGCCGAAGCGACCTTTGGTCTCGGACATGGAAACGTGGGGACGAGCGCGATCAACCCGCGAGCATCACGCGGCTCGAAGGGTGCTCGCGCTCGCCAAGCCGCTCAGGGCTCGTCGTCGTCGTCGTCGCCGCCGTCGACTTCGTTGACGCTCGGCAGCTTCTTGATCTCCAGGCGCGAGATCTTCCAAGCGCGCTGGACGACCCAGGAGAGCGACCGATCGAGGCGCGCGGCCTCTTCCTTGATCTCCTGGAGCATCGACTCGGGGAAGTAGAGGCTCTGCTTCCTCTTGTCGGTCTTGGAGCTCTCGCTCCGAAGGTTCGACATGGAATCCTTGTCACCGCTCGCCAAGGCACCCTCCATACGTTCGTTGGGTTGAGTCGCGATCGCGTCTCACGTACGGCGCGCCGAGAGGGCGCCAATGTGTACGCATGAACAGAGTACAGAGGTCGTAGGCTCCTTACTACGACAATTCGCAACACTTTCCTCCAACGGGCGCACTTGGATCCACGGGGGGCCCCGCGAGCCCTGTAACTATTCGTAAAGACGCAGAAAAGCGTGCCCGCTACCCGGCGCTCGGGGAGGGTCGTACTCTGTCGCCATGACGCCTCCCGCGCCCGCGCCGCTCCCTTCTTCGCCGCCTTCGACGCTCCGCGAGGGCGGATCCGAGCCCGCGCGCGACCTCGGTCGCGTGGGCGCCGCGGGCGCGCGTCGGCCGCGCGCTCCGTCGCTCGGCCGCAAGGTCGTCGTCGGCGCGCTGCGCTGGGCGCTCTTGCCCGCGGTCACGTTCGCGCTCGGCGCCGTCGCTTCGGGTCGGCGCGCCGAGGCGACGCCCGAACAAGCGAGCCCGTACGCGATGCTCGGCCAGCTCGGCCGCGTGCTCGTGCACATCGAGAATTCGTACGTCGATCCGGTCGATCGCACGCGCCTCGTCGACGGCGCGATCAAGGGGATGGTGGAGGAGCTCGACCCTCACTCGGGATACCTGAGGCCCGAGGAGTGGAAGCTCTTCCAGAGCGACACCGAGGGGCGCTTCGGGGGCGTGGGCATCGAGGTCGACGGCAAGGACAACGAGCTCGTCGTCATCGCGCCCATCGAGGGCTCGCCCGCCGAGCGGGCCGGCATCAAGAGCGGCGATCGCATCGTGTCCGTCGACGGCGCCGACGTGCGCGGGCAGGGGCTCGACAAGGTGGTCAAGCGCATGCGCGGCGCCATCGGCACCAAGGTCAAGCTCGGGGTGCGCCGCGACAAGCAGACGCTCACCTTCGAGCTCGTGCGCGAGACGATCCACGTGACGAGCGTGACCCACAAGCTCCTCGCCGGGAACGTGGGGTACGTGCGCATCAAGCAGTTCCAGGAGGGCACCCACGGCGAGCTCCTGCGCGCGGCCGGCAAGCTGCGGGCGGAGGCCAAGGGCGGCAAGCTCTCGGGCGTCTTGCTCGACATGCGGAGCGACCCCGGCGGCCTCGTGGACGAGGCCACCGAGTGCGCCGACGAGTTCCTCGGCCAAGGCGGCATCTACTCGATGCGCCGGCGCGGGCAGATCATCGAGGAGGCGCGGGCGCGCTCCGGCGGCGCCTTCGCCGACGTGCCGGTGGTGGCGCTCGTCAACGAGTGGAGCGCGAGCGCGGCCGAGCTCCTCGTGGGCGCGCTCCAGGACAACAAGCGCGCGACGGTGGTGGGCGTGAACACCTTCGGCAAGGGGAGCGTGCAGACGATCCTCGAGCTGCCGATGGGGGCGGGGCTCAAGCTCACCACCGCGCGCTACTACACGCCGAGCGGTCACGCGATCCAGGCCGACGGCATCCACCCCGACGTCGTCGTCGAGGCCGGGCGCACCCCCGACGCGCCCCAGGTCACCCGCGAGAAGGACCTCCCCGGGCACCTCCCGGCCGAGGGATCGCAGGGCGCGGGCGCGCGCGGATCCGGCGCCGCGCCCACCGCGGGCGACGCGGGCGCGGGGCCCGCGGTGTCGTCGGACCTCGCGCGCGACGTCCCGGCCGACCCGGCGGGCTCGAGCGACGTCGTCCTCCGCACCGGGTATCAGATCCTCATGGTCGAAGTGCAGAAGCGTCCCGCGCGCTGATCGCGCCGCGTCGATGTTCCCGGTCGGCACGCGCCTCCACGGTCGCTTCCGCGTCACCGGCCACCTCGGGTCGGGCGGCATGGGCGAGGTCCTCTCGGCCGAGGACTCCAAGCTCGGGCGCGAGGTCGCGCTCAAGGTGCTCACCGCCGACGGCGCGCGCGACCCGGAGCTCCTCGCGCGCTTCGAGCGCGAGGCCCGGGCGGCGCAGAAGATCGGCCACCCCGGGATCGTCCGCGTCTACGAGGTCTCGAAGGGCGAGGGGGGCCTCCTTCCGTACCTGGTGATGGAGCGCCTCCGCGGCGTGACCCTCGACGAGGTCGTCGACCGCGGGCGCCTGCCGATCGATCGCGCCCTGACTATCTCGATCGAGATGCTCGACGCGCTCGCCGCCGCCCACGCCGCCGGCATCGTCCACCGCGACGTGAAGCCCCAGAACGTGCACGTCGCCGAGGACCTCGCCCCGGGCTCGGTGAAGCTCCTCGACTTCGGGGTCGCCAAGCTCGCCGACGACGCGCGCCTCACCGCGAGCGGCGCCGTGCTCGGCACCCCCCTCTACATGCCGCCCGAGCAGCTCCGCGGCGAGGTCGTCGATCCCGCCGCCGACGTCTACGCCGCGGGCGCGGTCCTCTACGAGCTCCTCACCGGGGCGCCGATCTTCGACGCGCCGCCCTCGCACCTCTGGGTGCACGTGCTGAAGACCGAGCCCGTCCCCGTGGCCGAGCTCCGCCCCGACGTCCCCCCGGCCGTGGCCGAGGTGGTCGGGCGCGCCCTGCGCAAGGCGCGCGCGGAGCGCTACGCCGACGCGGCCGATATGACGGCGGCGCTGGAGGCCGCGGCCACGGGGGTCGCCGTAACCCGGCCCGCCCGCCGGAGCTCGCGCGCGCCTCGGCGCCGCCGCCGCTCGTGGTGGGTGGTCGCCGCGATCGTGGCCGGGCTGCTCGTCGCCGCGATCGCCGCCGGAGCCGCGATCGCGGTCGCCACCGGGCGCCGCTCCCACGCCGTCACCCCGAAAACCCTTGGGACCGAGGCCCGGCCCGGCCTATGATTGCGCACCTCGGTGGACGACCAGGGGCCTTCCAAAGCGGCGGTTTTCGGCGCCTCCATGTCGCTGCTGCTCTTCAGCGCGCTCACCACGGTCGCGCTCATCGGGTGGTTTCACCACAACCCCGCCCCGTGGAACTGGAAGAGCGTGCTCGCGATGGGCTGCGCCGGCCTCGGGGTGACGACGAGCGCCCTCGTGTGGCGGGCGCCGTCGCGCGGCCACGCCATCATGGGCATCCTCGTGATGCTCGCGTCGCTCGCCCGCATCGGCCCGCCCGCCGAGTGGACGTGGGTGAGCTTCACCCTCGTCGCGGCGACGTTCGTGCTCCTGATGCCCCTCGTGCACGCCGCGATCGTGATGCGCAGCGAGTGATCCGGCGCCGCCGGGTGCGTCGCGATCGCTCGTGAGGTCGAGGCGGTGCCGAGGCGCGCCCGGGCTCCGGCTTCGCACCCGCGCCGCAGACCCCGACGCCGGGGGGCGCGGCGTCAGCCGCGGACGCGGATCGCGTAGGTGAGCTTGCCGACGTTCTTGAGGACGTTCGGGACGCGCTTGAAGAGGTTGATCGACGGGGGGCGCTTCTCGACGACCCGCACCGGGATCTCCTTGATGCGGATTCCGCCCCGGTCGGCGCGGATGACGAACTCGCTGGCGAAGACGTCCTTGTCGACGAGGCAGGCGCGCACGACGTCGAGGAGCGCGCTCCGGCGGAACGCCTTGAGCCCGTGGGTGTCGGTGCCGCGGAAGCCGAGCGCCACCCGGAGGATCGTCGAATACGCGATGCTCGCGACGTGGCGGAACATCGGGCGGTCGTCGGCCGAGCCGTCGGCGAGCTTGGAGCCGATGACGAGGTCGGCCTCGCCCGACTCGAGCAGCGCCACCGCGCGCTTGTGGAAGTCGGCGTCGCAGAGGTCGATCTCGTCGCAGATGACGAGCTCGCCCCGCGACAGGAGGATCCCCTGCTTGAGGGCCTTGCCGTAGTTGGGCTCGCCCATCGAGATGATCCGGACCTGGCCGCCCTCGTCGCCCTGGTACTTCGACGCGAGCTCCTCGCCGATCTCCACGGTGCGGTCCTTGGAGCCGTTTTCGGCGAGGATGAGCTCGTAGCTCCACCCGAGCGGCTTCAGGCGCTCCCGCAGGTCGACGACCGCGGCGTGCAGGATCGCCTCTTCGTTGTAGACGGGAATGACGATGGAGATACGCGGCGCCTCGGCCATGACCGGCCGGCTCATACTACATCTCGGAAGGGCTGGCTATTTCGGCGCGCCGGCGCTCCTCCCCGCCGAAAAAACCGTTCGCGAATCCCCGAGGCCCGAACTACGGTTTCGCCCGATGCGACCCCTCGACCCGTCCCGGTACGCCCGCGCCCTCGCGGTGGCCCTCACCCTCGTCCCCGCCGCGCTCGCGTGCTCCAAAGACGACCCGAAGGACGCCCCCAAGGCCGCCCCCAAAGCGCCCGAGAAGATCCCGGACGACTTCGTGATGAACGACTTCTTCGCCGACGGCAAGACCGCGCGCCCGCTCGTCGACGCGTCGGCCGAGGGCGGCATCTTCGCCGCGGGCGACGGCGGCGCCGGCGCCGCCACCGCCGACGGCGACGAGGGCAGCTCCCTCGATCGCAAGTTCAAGGTCACCGAGGCCGGCGCCGACCCCAAGGCGCCGCGTCGCTACACCTTCAAGGCGACGCCCGAGACGCGGGTGATGAACGTGCGCGCCAACGTCACGCGCGAGGTGCAGGGGCAGCGGCAGTCGCAGGAGCAGCCCATGCCCGCGCTCACGCTGACGTTCACCGCCAAGCCCAAGGGCAAGGGCATGTTCCGCATGGAGGGCGTCATCAAGAAGCTCGAGCTCCCGCCCGAAAACGGCAAGCCGCCGTCCGCGGAGGCGCTCGCGGCGCTCGCCACCCTCCAGGGCGTGGCGGTCGGTCTCGACGTGACCGCGCGCGGCGGCCTCGGCGAGGTGAAGTTCGAGGGCAAGCAGCCGCCGAAGGGGGCGGAGGACATCCTCGGGCTCGTCACCCAGGCGTTCGAGGTCATCCTCGCCCCGTTGCCCGAGGAGCCCGTCGGCATCGGCGGCAAGTGGGAGGAGCACGCCACCACCCGCGAGCGCGGCATCGAGGCCAAGACGACCACGACGTTCACCCTCAAGGAGTGGAGCGAGACCGGCGGCGTCGTCGACGGCACCACCGTCGGCAAGTCGGCCAAGCAGCAGCTCAAGGGCGATCCCCGCATCCCCCCGGGCGCCACCGTCGAGATCGAGTCGAAGGGCGATCTGCACTACGAGCTCAAGGCCAACGCCGTCGCCTCCCGCGTCACCGCCGAGACCACGCGGACGGTGAAGGTCGAGGTGCCCCAGGGGGGCAAGACGATGGCCGAGACGCAGATCATCAAGGTGAAGATGACCATCGAGACCCCCGCCAAGTAACCCGGCGGGGCAAGTTGGCCATGTGTTCGGAATTGCACGCGTAATTGCGTGCATCCCTCACCGGTTGACGAGCAAGCCGGCCACGAATAGACACCTGCGCGCGTGCGCAGGTGTGCCTGACGCTCGCGGAAGGAAAAGAGCGACGATGGCCGAAGGCTTGAACAAAGTGATGCTGCTCGGAAACCTGGGCGCCGACCCGGAGCTGCGGATGACGCAGGGCGGTCAGGCGATCCTCAAGCTGCGGCTCGCCACCACCGAGAACTATCTCGACCGCAACAACACGCGGCAAGAGCGTACGGAGTGGCACAGCGTCACCGTGTGGGGCAAGCGCGGCGAGGCGCTCTCGCGCATCCTCACGAAGGGCGATCGCATCTTCGTCGAGGGATCCATCCGCACCTCGAGCTACGAGAAGGACGGCGACAAGCGCTACCGAACCGAGATCATCGCGTCCAACATCATCCTCTCCGGCGGCGGTCGCCGCGGCGGCGGCGCGCACGACGACGATCGGCCCCCGCCGCGCGCGGCGCGAGGCGGCGGCGGCGGCGGTGGCGGCGGCGGCGCGCCCGGCCCCTCGCACTCCGACGCGCCCCCGCCCGACGACGACTTCGGCTACGGCGGCGGTGGCGGCGGCGGGGACGACGAGATCCCGTTCTGATCCGACGCGCCGCCCGCTCCGGTCGAGCTTCGCTTCGGGGCGGAGCTCGATCGGCGCGCGCTCCGCGCTCGCGGCGGCTCACTTCACCGCGACCAGCAGCCGCTCGGCGATCGTGAGGCGAGGGGAGCGCGCGCCCGCGTCGCGCGACCAGTCTTCGACGTCGGTGTCGCTCGCCACCGAGAGGCCCGCGCGCTCGATCGCGCGCCGCGCGTCCGAGGGGCGCATGAGGCCGCGGAGCGGCTCGCCGAGCACGGCGAACGCGGGCGCGACGAGCGGGTGGAGGACGCGCCCGAAGCTCGCGAGCTCGGGCGTGCCGTAGGTGAGCGCGACCACGCTCCCCGTGGCCGATCGCGCGGCGACCACCGCGAGGGTCGCGTCGACCGCGGCCTCGGTGAGGTATTCGGTCACGCCCTCCCAGATCCACGCCGTCGGCAGCGCGGGGTCGTGGCCCGCCCCCGCGAGCTCCTCGGCGAGGTCGTCCCGCTCGAAGTCGACCGCGACGAAGCGCGTGCGTCCCGCGCGGCGGCCGAGCTTCTTCTGCTTGAGCGCCTGCGTCGCCGGGTGGTCCACCTCGAACACCGGCACCGCGTCGAGCGCCGCCATCCGGTGCGCACGGGCGTCGGCGCCCGCGCCGAGGATGACGAGCTGACGCGCGCCGGCCGCGACCGCGCGCTCGATCTCGCGATCGATGGCCCACGTGCGGAAGCGCAGATGGTCGACGAGCCCGAGCGACGCCGCCGCGACCCCGCGGCTCCCGAGGCCGCCCCGCGCCGCGTCGCGCCCGAGCCTCCGGGCGAACGCGCTCACCCCGCGCGGCAGGAGGTCGGGCGCGATCGGATCGAGCGGCCCGCCCGTGGTCGGATCGGTCGTCACCGCTCGCGCGAAGGCGACGACGAGGGCGGTCGCGCTCGGAAGGCCACGCATCCCGCCACGATGCGCAAAAATGCCTGTATCGTCAACGCCTTGGCGCGCCTCTTGCCCGCGCGGCGGCCGGATCCCCGGGCCCCGCGGGGCGCGGCGGTTCGCCGCCGGGGGGGCCCCCCGGCGCGGGGGGCCGCCGTCCAGAGCCTTGCGCCGCGCCGCGTCGGGGGTTACATAGCTCGCCCCTCCTATTCCCGGAGGGCCAGCCGAGGATCCCATGAAGGAAGGCATTCACCCCGAGTACCCCGCCGCCACGGTGTCGTGCGCGTGCGGCAACAGCTTCATCACCCGCTCCACCCGCGGCGACTTCCAGGTCGACGTGTGCGCGGCGTGCCACCCGTTCTACACCGGGACGCAGAAGCTCATCGACGCCGCCGGTCGCGTCGACCGCTTCCGCAAGCGCTACGCGGACAAGAAGGCCCCCGCGGCCGCCGCCGCCCCCGCGGCCCCCGCGCCCGAGAAGGCCTGACCGCGCCCGGCGGCTCCCGCGCGCCCTCGCGGCGCGCGCGGCGCGCCGAGCGCCCCGAAAAGCGCCGCAAATCCGCGGCCCCCGTGGAGCGTCGTCGCGCCTCGTGCGCGGCGGCGCTTCCGTGCCTATAGTTCCACTCCGATGTCCGACACGAGCACCGACGCCGTCCCTCCCGGCCCCACGTCCAGCGCCGCGGCGCCCAAGCGCCCGTACATCGGGGGGCAGGCGGTGCTCGAGGGCGTGATGATGCGGGCGCCCAACTCCTTCGCCATCGTCGTGCGCCGCCGCGACGGCTCGCTGCACGTGCGCGAGCGCCGGATGCCGAAGGAAGACAGCGGCGTCCGCAAGATCCCCTTCGTGCGCGGCGTGATGTCGCTCGTCGACTCGCTCAAGCTCGGCAGCGAGGCCCTGCGCTTCTCGGCCGATCAGCTCGAGAAGGACATGGAGGCCGAGGAGCTCGAGCAGGCGCGCGCCTCCTCGAAGGCCAAGAAGGCCGACAAGAAGGCGGGCCTCGGCGCGAGCACGCTGTCGATGTTCGGCTCGCTCGCGAGCTTCGCGTCGCGGGCGCTCACCGCGCTCGGCCTCTCGCTCTTCGTCCTCACGACGAGCGACGACCCGCCCGCCGCGCCCGAGAAGAAGAAGGGCGGCGCGGGCATGGTCGTGCCGCTCGTCCTCATGATCGTCGTCATGTGGGCCCTGCCGCAGGGCAGCGCCGCGCTGTTGAACCACGGCCTCGGGCTCAAGCTCGAGGTGCAGTCGCCCGGCTTCCAGGCGATCACGGGCGCGTTCAAGCTCCTCATCGTCGTCGGCTACATGAGCCTGCTCCGGCGCATGCGCGACACGCGGCGGGTGTTCCAGTACCACGGCGCCGAGCACAAGACGATCAGCACCTACGAGGCCGGCGAGGAGCTCACCGTGCAGAACGCGCGGGCGAAGACGACGCTGCACCCCCGCTGCGGAACGACGTTCTTGGTGATGGTCGTCCTGATCTCGATCCTCACCTTCACCGCGCTCGGCGGCGCGCTCCCGCGCATCCACACCGGGCGCGAGTCGCTCGACAACGTCCTCTTCTTCCTGGTGAAGCTGCCGTTCATCCCCGTCATCGCGGGGTTCACGTTCGAGATGCAGCGCATCTTCGCGCGCTTCTGCACCACCGGGCCGCTGCGCGCGCTCCTGTGGCCGGGCTTCCTCGTGCAGAAGATCACCACCATCGAGCCCGACGACCGGCAGCTCGAGGTCGCGCTCGCCTCCCTCAAGGCCACGCTCTTCCGCGAGGAGGGCAAGCCTGGCGACTCCACCGACGACGTCCGCTTCGCCAACTACGACGCGATGCTCAAGGCGAGCGCCCTCCGCTCCGCCAAGCGCGCCGCCGCCGCGGGCTGACCTGCACCGGGACCGAGGGAGCCTCGCGAGCCGCGAGCCCCGGAGCGGCCATCTATCTCCAGTGGGATAGTCTGGCTTCGAACCGCCGGAAGCTCGGGCGCTCGCGGAGGACGTCCAGCGCGTCGGGCCGCGATAGCTCGACTCGCGCGAGCTCGATCCGCCGCTCGACCGGCGGCTGCGGCCGGCCGAAGAAGCGCCTCTTCAGGACGTCACGACTGTAGGCGTTCGCCTGCTCGGGCGTCGGCTCGAGCGGGTCGCCCCGGAGCGCCAGCAGCCACGTCTCGAGCATCTGCACCGGGACGACGACGCACGAGCGGGCGGGCGAACGCCAGGCCGGGGGTATGGCAGCCTCCAGCCAGCACTCGCGGCACGACACGTCGTCCTCGATGTCGAACTCGCCGTCGGGGATCGGGGTGTGCGTCGCGTCGTGCTCCGGCCGGCGGGACGCGCCCCCGTCGTTGTCGACGGCGAGGAGCGCGCGGCCTACGCCGGCGCGCTCGGCCGCGCCGAGGAAGGACGGCGCCATCTTGGCGACGTGTTTGTCGCCGAAGAAGCGGAAGTCGCCCGCCCACCGGCGGACGGGGACGCCGAGCACGAGCTCGAGGAGGACGCGGTACGCCTCGCCGTCGAAGAGGTCGAACTCGCTCGCGATGGCGACGCGGAGCTCATCCACCCAGCGCCTCGTGGAACGCGCCGCTCGCGAGGAGCTCGCCGGGATCCGCGCGGCGGAGCGTCTCGAGCACGTCCGGCAGGTCGGTCGCGCGCGCGGCGACCGTGCCGTGGCGCCCGCGGCGCAGGGCGACGATCGCCTCGGGCTCATCGTGGAAGCAGTTGAGCAGCGCCGGCGAATGCGTGCCGAGCACGAACTGCGTGCCCTGGTCGTGCACGAGCGCGCGGAGGACGTCGACGAGGTCGGCGAGCCGGCGCGGGTGGATGCCTCGCTCGGGCTCCTCGATCAACATGAGCCCGCGCGGCGGCCCTTGGAGCACCTGCGCCACGAGCCCCACGAACACGAGCACGCCGTCGGACACGGCGGCGGCGTCGAAGACCTCGCCGTCCTGCTGCTCGACCTGCAGGCGCAGCTCCCGCCCGACCGGGCGCGCAGACACGCGGCGCACCTCGGGGATGCAGCGGCGGAGGACCTCGTTCAGGCGATCGAAGGTCGCGGGCGCGGTGAGGTTCCAGCGCGCGACGAGCCCGGCGAGGTTGGTGCCGTCCGCGGCCCTCGGCTCCTCGGACAGCGGCGTGTCGGCGCGGAGGCAGTCGACGCGCAGCTGCACGCGCCGCGCCTCGACCACCGGCCGGACCACGGCGAGGAGCGGATCGTCGTCGGGGGAGCGCGCGAGGCCAGGGAGGCCGACGCCGCTCTTCACCGAGCGCGAGCCACCGCGCAGCATCGCGCTGGCGGACGCGTCGACCTGGCCGCGCGCGTCGTACAGCAGCTCGCCGTCGATGGTCACCGTCTCGCGGGTGACCGAGCCCGGCTCGCTCCCCTCGACGGTGACGTCGTACGCGGCGGAGCGCTCACCCGGGGCACCGACGTCGGGGCCGGCGACGACGGCGTCCCAGCCGATCCGGAAGGGGCCCTCGACCGGGGGGCGGTGCCAGAGCGACGGATCGGGGACCCCGCCGCTCCGAACGACCTCGGCGAAGCGGAGGAAGCACGATTTCCCGGAGTTGTTGGGCCCGACCAGGACGGTGATCGGCTCGAGGGGCACCTCTTGGAGCGCCCCGAAGCTCGCGTAGTTCTGCAGCCGGACCTTCGTGAGCATCGACCGCGAGCCTAACACCGCGACCGCTTGCATTGATCTCGTCCGAGATCTCGTCGTTGGCGCCTGCGGTGCGCGCTCAAAGCCGGGAGGCTGTTCCGCGCGCTCCTCGGCGCCGCCTCGACCTCTCGAACGATCTCGACGCAACCGTTCACGTTGTTAGCGGATTTCGCGACCGAATCGCCGAAGGTCAGGTCAGTGCCCGCCGCAGGCGTCGGCGTGCTCGCCCTCGTCCACGAGCGCCGGCTTGTCGGACTTGACGGTGAAGCCCGAGGGCGCGCCCTTGGTCCCGATGTCCATGTGGAAGTGGTTGCGGTGCGCGTCGTTGTAGTTCGGCGTGAGCACCGTCGACATGACCTTCTTCTCGGCGATCTCGCAGGCGAGGTCGTAGAGGAACTTGCTCGTGCCGGTCTGCTTGGCGCGGGCGACCTTGCAGGTCGACTCGGTCGACATCACCCACTGCTTCGGGTCGTTGACGTCGTAGGTCTTGCCGTCGTCGGTGAAGAGGTAGCGGATGTCGACCGCGCGGCCCCACGAGTGGTTGGAGTAGCCGTTCGACCCGCACGACGGCTCGGGATCGCTCGGGCCGCGGCAGAAGTTGGTCTCGCTCCACGCGCAGCAGCAGCGGTAGCAGTACGAGCCCAGCGCGCCGACGCGGTGGATGGCGTGGCCCTTGAGGACGTCCGCGAGCTGCCACAGCGTCTGCACGAAGGCGCACGCCATCGGCTGCGGCGTGGGCTTGGTCTGCATCTCGTCGGCGAAGAGGACGTCGTTGATCTTGCCCTTCACCACGATCGCGTCGGCCACGCCGCGGGCCGTCGCCTTCTCGTACACGACGCCCTTCTTCGTGAGGTCCTCGAAGCAGCTCACCGCTGGCGTCGGGTTCGGGTTCGGGTTCGGATCGCCGCTCGAGCTCGCCGGCGGCTCGGTCGGCGCGGGCTCGGTGGCGGCCGGGGTGGGCGCCGGGGCCGGGCCCGCCTCTCCGGGATCGCTCGCGCAAGCGGCCGTGAGGGTCAAGCCGACGAGCGCGGCGCCGAGGAGCGAAGGGGGGCTGAAGCGAGAAGAGCGCATGGTGTTGATGTAGGTGCCTATCTTATATCGCGCACCTTAGGCCTCGGCGCAAACCGACTTGAGGACGATTGAGCGACGGGGTCCGAAGCGCCCGGCGGCGGCGGGCGGTTCACCAGGGGTTCTCGCGTGTTGCGTCTCGCTCCCCGAGGCGGCCTCCGCGGTGTGGTAAGGTGGTACGGCTCATGCTTCCCCTCGAAAAACTCGAGCAGCTGGCCCGGCGCTACGTCGAGATCGACGATCTCATGTGCCAGCCCGACGTGCTCGGCGACCACGAGCGGCTCACGAAGCTCACCCGCGAGAAGACCGATCTCGCGCCCCTCGTCGCGAGCTTCGAGCGCTTCCGCGAGGCCGACAAGAAGCTCCGCGAGGATCGCGAGGCGCTCGCCGATCCCGAGCTGCGCGAGCTCGCGCAGATGGAGATCCCCGAGCTCGAGGCCGAGATCGACCGCCTCGAGAAGGAGATCCAGCTCCTCCTCCTCCCCGCCGATCCCAACGACAAGAAGAACACGATCGTCGAGATCCGGAGCGGCGAGGGCGGCGAAGAGGCCGCGCTCTTCGCGGCCGACCTCGCGCGCATGTACGCCCGCTACGCCGAGACGGCGGGCTGGAAGGTCGAGATCATGTCGACCTCCGACGCCTCCGCCGGCGGCTACAAGGAGTGGATCGCGCTCGTCAGCGGCAAGGACGTCTACTCGCAGATGCGCTTCGAGGGCGGCGTCCACCGGGTGCAGCGCGTGCCCGCGACCGAGACCCAAGGCCGCATCCACACGTCGACCGCCACCGTCGCCGTGCTCCCCGAGGCCGACGACGTCGACGTCACCCTCGACGAGAAGGACCTCGAGTATTCGATCGCCGCGAGCGGCGGCCCTGGCGGCCAGGGCGTCAACACCACGAACAGCGCGGTGCAGATCCTCCACAAGCCGAGCGGCATCATCGTCAAGTGCCAGGACGAGCGCTCCCAGCTGAAGAACAAAGCCAAGGCGCTCAAGGTGCTGAAGAGCCGCTTGCTCGACATCGAGCGCGAGAAGCAGGAGGCGGCGCTGTCGGCCGAGCGCCGGAGCATGGTCTCGACCGGCGAGCGCAGCCAGAAGATCCGCACCTACAACTACCCGCAGAACCGCGTCACCGATCACCGCATCAAGCTCACGCTGAACAAGCTCGACCGGATCATCGAGGGCGATCTCGGCGAGCTCGTCACCGCGCTGCGCACCCACCGCCAGGCGGCGCTCCTCGACGCGGAGATGGGCGGGAGCGGCGCCGCGCGCGCCGAGGGCGCCGAGGACGACGAGTGAGCGGCGGGGCGTCGCGCCCGCCGCCCGTGCTCGTCGACCCCGAGGCCCTGGCGGTCGCGCTCGCGGTCGCGCCCGGCGTCTACTCGCGCAACAAGATGTTCGCGTTCTTCAAGGACCCGCGCATGGCGCACGCGCGGGCGCGGGCGCGCCTCGTGCGCTCGCTCGTGCAGGAGCTCGCGCGCGCGATCGCGGGCGGGCGGCCTCCGGGGGTCCGGTGCGAGGCCCAGCCGTCCGGGCGCACCGAGCTCACCTACGAGCTGTCGGCGCTGCGCTACAGCCGTACGGTGGAGCTGTCGAGCGTCGAGATGTCGACCGTGCGTTACCTCCTCGACAAGGCGCAGGCCTTCTCCGCCGCGCTCGCGTGCTCGGACGCCGATCGGAGCCTCGTCGAGTCGACCCTGCGGCGCCTGGGCGAGTGACGTCGAGTGACGGCGCTCGCGCATTGACGCGCGACGCCGCCGTCGCCGATGCTGCGCGCATGGAGTACGTGCTGGGCGGGGTCGCGGGTGTCGTCCTCCTGGTGGTGGCCTTCGTGGTCTACGTGCGGGCCTCGGCCGCGCGCGCCGATCGGCGGCTCGAGGACGACGTTCGGGCGTACGTCGCCAAGAAGGGCGGCAAGGTGACGTTCGAGGGCGACGCCATGGTCGTCGAGGGGCCGCGGGGCTCGGGGCGCGAGGGGCTGGCCGCGCTGCGAATCATGCTCGGCTCGGCCAAAGACCGAGAGCTCAGCATCGGCTTCGTGCTGCGGAAGTACTTCCCCGACCGGTTCGACGACCTCTTCGAGGAGAACGCGCAGAAGCGCCTCGCCGCCGAATCCGCGGCGATCGCGGCGCTGCCGCCCGACGAGCTCCGCGCGCGCCTCCGCGTCCGCATCGTGTCCGAGCGCGCCTCCAAGACGGGGCTGTGGACGGCGGCGAGGGGGGTCGCGGAGGGCCTCGACGCTCGCGTCGTCCTCGACGGGTTCGACCTCGACGGGCTCCCGGTCGCGGCGCGAGCGACGCTGCCCGAAGACGACGACGCGCTCTTCGCCGCCGCGCTCCGGCAGACGCTCGGCGCGCCGCCGTCGTTCGAAGCCGGCCAGGCGACGGGGCACGCGTGGCTGGCGTCGCCGCGGGCGCTCTTCGGCGAGCGCGCCGTGATCGTCGCCGGCGTCGGCCCGGGGCTCGCGTGGTTCGCGGCGGAGCCCGGCGGGGCGGAGGCCGCCCTCCTCGGGCTCGCCGAGGCGTCGCGCGCCGACGGGCCCCTGAAGAGCGTGCTCTTCGGCTGGGACGGCGCGAGCCTGTCGAAGATGGTCGTCGTCGCCCACACCATCAAGGGTCCCGACACCCCGGACTACACGCTCCAGGTTCCCCCCGCGTTCGCCGCGCGGCTCGGGCTGCCGCTCGACGCGACCGGCAGCGTCGCCTTGCGCCGCTGAGGCCCTGCGCCGTCGGGCCGCTCAGAGCGAGCCGCGGATGGCGATCGACGGGGAGTGGAAGAAGTCGATCGAGCCGATGTCGGCGCGCGTCGCGCGATCGTTGACCGTCCGGGTGTGGTTGAAGATCGTGTAGATCATGTCCGCGCGGTAATACGCGCGGAGGTCCATGCGCAGGCGCCAGCCGCGGGGCAGGAGCCGCCACCGGAGGCCCGCGCCCGCCGACGCGTTGATGACGAACGCCGCCTCCGCGACCTTGTCGCGGTTCGAGTCGGTGTCGGGGCGCGAGGGATCGTTCAAGAAGTAGTAGGCGATGGGGCCGCCGCCGCCCGCGACCTGGAGATCCAAGAACGGCGAGAAGCGCGGCGCGTCGCCGACGCCGAAGCGGCCCGACACCGTGGCGAGGTAGAACTTCGACGTCACGTTCTGCACCGGCGTCTCGCGGAAGAACGTGTACTTCTCGACGCCGGCGGTGGTCGACGTGTCCTGCAGCTCGTAGACGATGCGCGGCAGGGTGTAGTTCATGTAGCGCGCGCCGACGACGAGCTCCTCCATGTACGCGCGCAGGCTCCCCTCCTCGAGGAGCCACAGGAGGTCGTAGCCGGCGTCGATCTGGGTGTATTTGAGCTGGAGCGGCGCCGTCGCGACCACGTTGTTCACGTCGGTCGCCCGCACCTGGCGGAGCTCGCCGGCGGTGAAGGTGGCGACCTTGGCCGAGGTGCGCACGCCGAGCACGCCGAGCGCGGCGTCGATGACGTCGCTCGCGATGCCGTCGATGCCGAGCTGCTGGGTGAAGCCCGTGTTCTCGACCGTGCCCCCGCTCTTGAAGACGCGGTCGGTGTGGTAGCCGAAGCCGAGGTTGGCGACGCCCGGCATCCGGATCCAGTCGAGCACGATGTCGAGGCTGGCGCCGGCGAGGATGATCGGCTGGATCCGGTAGTCGAGCTTGTACTGACGCCCGCGGTAGTCGTAGCTCACCTTCTCGTCGCCGGCGCGATCGCCGGTGCCGACCGAGCTGTAGACGAACGCGTCGGCGCCGGCCTTGAGGTCGACGCGGAACGAGTCGAGGGTGATGCCCACGATCTGATCGACCACGCTCTCGGTGAGCTCGAAGCCGGGGCTCTTCTCGATGGTCGAGTGGAGGCCCTTGGCGAGCGTGCCCGTCATCTTCTCGAGGATCGCCGCCTGCTTCACGAACGACTGCTTGATGCCCGCGACGTACGCCGGCATGCGGTACACCTGGCCCACGATCTTGAGGTGGGTCTTGTAGGTGAGGTCGCGGGGCGCCGTGGGCAGCGAGCGCACGGTCTGGATGACGACGATGGGGATGAGCGCGAGCGCCTCGAGCTCGATGCGGAAGGCGACGGACACCGCGTAGAAGGCGTCGCGCGCGATGGTGTTCTTGTCGGAGTCCGAGAGGGTGGCGTCGGCCATCAGGCTCTCGGAGTCGCGGTTCACGAGGTCGGTGGTCTGGACGACGCGGGCGGTGGCCTCGCTCACCCGCGCGCGGGCGGCGTCGAGCTCGTGCTGGCGCGCCTTGCGGTCGCGATCCTTCAGGCCCGCGAGCTCCTTCTCGACGCGCTCCTGCTCCTCGGTGGCCTGGGCGAGCATGTCGGTCGCGTCGCGGAAGGCGACCCAGTGCGCCTTGACCTCCTTGCCGCGCGGGCTGAGCGCCCCCACCGCGTCGAGGAGCGAGGGGTATTTGCCCTTGTCGGGCGGCGGCCCGTACTCCGAGAGCGCCTTCTCGAGGTGGTAGCGGTAGCACTTGAGGATCGGGACCTCGACCTGGTCCACGTTCTTGTACGGGTACCGGTCGCGGAGATCGGCCTTCACCTCGCGGAACTGGGCGTCCGTCATCGCGAGGCGGCGGGGCCACATGTCCCCCGGCGTGTAGCTCGTGCGGGTGAGGATGGTGTCGACGAGCTCCAGCGTCCGCGCGATGTCCTCGACGCGGTCGATCTGCACCTTGATGTTCGGGTCCTCGTGCGCGTACGCGCGGTAGGCCCGCACGTTGGTGGTGACGCCGCCGCAGCCGACGGCGCCGAGGAGGGCCGGGACCCCGAGCAAGAAGGCGAGCGCGCGGAGGAGCGGCCGGAGCTGTGCCTTCGGCTCCATCATCCCGGGGGCCAGGCGAGGCTTCGCCCTCCGAGGACGTGGACGTGGACGTGGAAGACGCTCTGGCCGCCGTCGGCGCCGTCGTTCACGACGAGGCGGTAGCCTTTGTCGACGAGCCCGAGCTCGCGCGCGACCCCGTTGGCCGCGGTGAAGAGGCGGCCGAGGAGCTCGGCGTCGGCGGGTGAGGTGTCGTGCATCGCGGCCACGTGTTTCTTCGGGATCACGAGGACGTGCGTCGGCGCGACCGGGTTGATGTCCCGGAAGGCGAGCGTGTGCTCATCCTCATGGACGATGGCGGCGGGGATCTTCTTCTCGACGATGTTGCAGAAAAGACAGCCCATACCGGCCAGGCTACACCATGCCGCCGCCAGCTCCGCCCGCGCGCGTCATCATGGGAGCCGGGGGCGAGGCCGCGAGGCGAGAGCGCTCATGTAGGCTCATGTACGAATGCCGATCCGGCCGCTCGCGTGGCCGGTCGAGACGCCCGCTCCGGCGGCGAAACGCACCGAAAAAAAGTGCGCTTCGGGCGGCGCGAATGGCCCCCCGCGCGCTATACTGCTCGGAGGTTCGTGCTCCCGTTCAACAAGCGCCAGGCCAAGCCGATCGAGTCGTCGAGCCACGACGAGGTGGAGTCGTCTCGCGACCTCGACGGCGATCGACCCCGCTCCGTCCCCCCGCCGTCCCGCGTGCCGCGCGTCCCCGCGCCGCCGGAGTCGCGACCCCGAGTATTCCAACCGTCACTCTCCGACGAGGAGATGACCTCGATCCTCCCCGAGAAGTCGGTGAGCGGCGTGGCGAAGTCGCTGCCGCCGCCGCGCGCGCCCGTCGCCCGCGACGCCCCGCCGTCGCGCACGGTGAGCAAAGGCACGGGCGGCAACAAGAAGAAGGGCCGCCCCGTCGCACCCCCGCGCGACGAGGACGACGACAGCCGCACGATGCTGCGGCAAGAGCTCACGCCGTCCACCCTCCTCCGGGCGCACGAGCACGCCTCGCGCGCGGCCGACGTCGGCCACGCCGCGACGATCCCCGCCGCCGAGGAGGTGTCGTCCTTCCCCGGGGTCGAGCTCGGTCGCTCGCGCAACGGTCACGACGCCGAGGAGCACACCGCGGCGATGGTCCTCGCGCCGACGCCGCAGAGTGGAGTCCCCGCGGCGCCCCGCTCGCAGCCGGTCACCTACGAGCTCCCGTCCGCGCCGGGCGTCAGCTCCCACGGCGCGTTCGCGCGGCGCGCGCCGGCGTTCCCCGAGTCGGCGCCGTTCCACGCGCACGCCCACGCGCACGCGCAGCCGGCCCACTTCGCAGCGCAAGGCCGCCGCGACGCCGGGCCCACCGTCGTCACGCACACCCCCGAGGCGAAGGGGCGGAGCCTCGGCTGGGTGATCGGCGTCCTCAGCGTCGCGCTGGTCGTGGGCGTCGGCGTCGCGTTCTTCGCCGGCCAGCAGACGGGGCAAGCAGGCGCGGAGGCGAAGCCCTCCGCCACGCAGGCCACGCCGCCGTCTCCCGCGGCGTCGGCCGTCACCGCCGCGGCGACGGCTCAGGCGCTCCCGCCGGGCGTGGCGCCTGGCGCTGGGGGCGTGCCCATCGCCCCCGGCGTGGCGCCGGGCACCGTCGCGGTCGGCGCGTCGGGCACGCCGGGCGTGCCGGGCGCGCCGGGCCCGCTGCTCAATACCGGTGTGGATAGTCCGATCGCGGCCGCCCTCGGCACGGGGCCGGCCACGGTCGCGCCGCCGGTCGCGCCTCCCTCGAGCGCCGCCCCGTCGTCCGTCGCGGCGACGGCTCCGGTCGCGGCGACGGGAGCCCCGGTGAGCACGGCGCCCCCCAACATGTCGACCGCGCCTGCCCCCGTGCCCGTGGCGCCGAGCGCGAGCCACGCGAGCG
>JAEUKG010000629.1 GCA_016794325.1 Myxococcales bacterium
GAGCGGTGGCGCTCGAGCCGTACAACGAGGTGGCGGCGACGGCCGTCGCCCGGCTCTCGCTCGAGCTCGGCGACGTCGACGAGGCGCTGTCGCAGATGATGGCGCTCCGCGATCAGAGCGAGGGCGAGGCCCGCGTGGAGCGGGACATCGAGATCGCCACCATCCTCCTCGAACGGAAGGGCAAGGCCGACCTCGCGCTCGATCGCGTGGCCGAGGTCCTCGAGCGCGCGCCCGGGAGCACCGCGGCCCTCGCGCTCGCCGAGAAGCTCCTCGGCTTCTCGCACATCGCCGACCGCGCGATCGCGGTGATGCAGAAGGCGCTCGAGGGCGCCGAAGACGGCGCCACCAAGGCGCAGCTCCTCGAGGACCTCCTCGGGCGCTCCATCGGCGCGTCGTCGGACGTGCGCAACGGCTGGTACCTCGAGCTCGTCCGGCTCCAGAGCCACCTCGACCAGCGCGAGCGCGCGTTCTCGACCGCGCTCGTCGCGGCCCGCGAGCTGCCCGCCCGCCCGGGCCTGTGGAACCAAGCCGAGGAGCTCGCCCGGCAGCTCAAATCTCCCGAGCCCGTCGCCGAGGCCTACGAGGACGTGCTCTCCAAGCTCACGAACTCCGAGGTCGCGCTCGAGATCGGCCAGCGCGCGGTCGCGTTCTACGAGGAGTGGTTCGACGAGCCGAGCCGCGTGGTCGCGGTGCTCGAGCGCATCCTCCAGCTCGACCCGCTGGAGAGCTGGGCGTTCGATCGGCTCAAGCTGCTGTTCGACTCGAACGAGCGGTGGGACGACCTCTTCGCCCTCTACGATCGCGCGATCGCGGCCACGCAGGGCGCGGCGCGGATCGATCTGCTCGAGGAGGTCGCGCAGATCGCGAAGGATTTCGCGAACCACTCGGAGCGCGCGATCGGCTACCTCGAGCAGCTCCTCGAGCTCAAGCCCGGCAACGCCCGGCTCTCGGCGGCCCTCGAGCGCCTCTACGAGCGGCACGGCCGCTTCGCGAAGCTCGTCGGGCTCCTCCAAGCGCAGCTCGGCCAGCTCGGCGCGCGCGAGGCCCAGGAGACCCGCGCGAAGATCGCCGGTCTGTGGCTCGACCAGCTCACCGACGCCACCAACGCCCTCCTCGTCATCGAGGACCTCCTCGCCCACGAGCCGAGCCCCCTCGACGCCGGCATCGACGTCTGCGATCTGCTGGAGCGGGTGCTCGCGCTCGCGCCGCCCAACGCCGAGCTGCGCGAGTCATCGGGGACGTCCTTGCCGCCGGCGATGGATCCGCCGCGCCGCGACTCCGTCGCCCCGGTGCCGGTGACGAGCCCCAAGCGCCAGCTGGTGCGCCAGCGCGCGGCGGCGCTCCTCAAGGAGCACTACACCGCCCCCGGGCGCGAGGCCGACCTGGTGCGCGTGCTCGAGGTCGAGCTCGAGGCGGTCAAGAGCGTCAAGGAGCGCATCCGGCGCCACCAGCAGATCGCCGCGCTCTACGGCGACCTCGGGCGGCCCGCCGAGGCCCTCGATCACGTCGTGCAGCTCGTGCTCCTCGAGCCCGAGGTCGTGTCGCACCGCGACAAGCTCGCGGAGCTCGCGGGTCAGGTCGGTCGCTTCGATCGGATGGCGGAGGTCTTGATCGCCGCCGCGGACGACTCCCACGACGAGTCGCTCAAGGTCGAGCTCCTCACGTCGGCCGGGCGCGTCTCGGCGGAGCAGCTCGCCGATTCCCCGCGCGCGATCGAGCTCTTCTTCCGCGTGCTCCTGATCTCGCCGATCTCGGACGCCCAGCTCCTCACCGCGTGCCGCCTCGTCACCCCGCTGCTCGAGGCCGCGGGGCGCGACCGCGAGCGCCTCGACGTCCTCGAGCGCCTCGCGATGCTCGAGACCGACCCCGACGTCCGCTGGGAGGTGCTCGGCACCACGGCGACCCTCGCCCAGAGCCAGGGCGAGCTCGACCGCGCCATCTGGGCCTGGGAGACGCGGCTCGAGGTGCGCCAGCACGATCCGGACGCGCTCGACGGTCTCGTCACGCTCTTCGCCCGGGCCGAACGTTGGCCGAAGCTGATCCGCGCGCTTCGCGCCCGCTCCGAGAGCGAGCGGCCGACGGCGGAGCAGCTGGCCGACCGCGTGCATATTGCACGCATTCTCGCGGAGCGGCTCGGCGCGACGCGAGACGCGATCGAGGCCTGGCGCGACATCGCCCAGACGTTCGGCGAGTCCGACGAGACGACGACCGCGCTGTCGGACCTCTACACCCAGACCGCCGACTTCGCCTCGCTCGCGACGCTCTTCGAGGGCGCCGCCGACCGCGCCAAGGACGACACGGTGCGGGCCCGCTACTGCCGCGAGCTCGGCGACGTGTACCGCACGCACCTCGCGCGGCCCCGCGAGGCCGTCGAGAGCTACGCCCGCGCGCTCGCGGCGGTGCCCGGGGACGAGCGCGCCCGCGCCGGCCTCGCGGCGCTCCTGTCGACGCCCAGCGAGCGCGGCCGGGTCACCGAGGTGCTGCTCAACGCCTTCCGCGCGACCGACGAGTGGGCGAGCGTCCTCGGGCTCCTCGAGCACCGGCTCGAGACGACCTTCGACCTCGACGTGCAGGTCGGCATCCTGCGCGAGAGCGCCACCATCGCCGAAGAGCGCGCCGGCGACCTCGAGCTCGCGTTCGGACTCCTCCGACGCGCGTTCTTGCTCGCGCCCCACAGCACCGAGGTCGAGGCCGATCTCTCCCGCCTCGCCGACGCCACCCGCGAGTGGCGGTCGCTCGCCGAGGCGCGCCGCGAGATCATCGAGTCGTTCGAGGACCGCGACCGGGTGCCGGACTTCATCGGGCCGCTGCGGTTCCGCCTCGCGGAGCTGCTCGAGACGCGCCTCGAGGACGGGCGCGGCGCCCTCTCGCTCTACCAGCGCGTGGCCCAAGACAGCCCGCGGGACACCGAGGCGCTCACGCGGACGATCCGCGTCGCCGGCCGCGTCATGCGGTGGGACGCCGCCGCGCGCGCCCTCGCGGACGGAGCGCGCGCGTCGGCGCGCCTCCCCGAGGCCCTCGTGGTCGCGCTCGAAGAGGCCGCGATCAGCGCCGGCGGTTGGGACGCGATCACGGGCGCCGTCACGGCGGTCGTCGACGAGCGGCAGTCGGATCTCACCCCCGGCCTCGCGCGGGACCTCGAGGCGCTCGTCGCCCGCTGGCACCGCGATCGCCGCACCGACCCCGACTCGGCGGAGGCCGCGTTCGCGCGCGCGCTCGCGCACGACCCGATGAACGCCGAGCTCCTCTCCGAGCTCGCGCAGCTCCAGCGGCCCGCCGAGGGGCGGCCGCTCATCGAGAGCCTCTTGCGGCTCTCCCAGGCCACCGGCGGCGACCTCGACCTGCTCTCGGAGGCCGCCGAGATCGCCCTCACCACCGCGCTCGACCGCGCCCTCGCGAAGTCGATCCTCGAGCGCATGTTGCGCCTCTCGACCGAGCGGTGGCTGGGGCAGACCGACCTCCCGAGCGCGGGCGAGCCCACGCCCCCGGAGCGCCACGCGTCGCGCGCGCTCGAGGAGCTCGTCCGCGTGTACCGCGACGACGGCGACGTCGAGAAGGTCGCCGAGCTCCTCGTCGAGAACGCCAAGCTCCCGTTCGCGCGCGAGAAGACCCGCCAGATGCGGCTCGAAGCCGCGAAGCTCAAGGTGGCGCGCCTGTCGGACCCCGACGCGGCGGTGGCGATCTACGAGAAGCTCCTCGACGAGGACGCGCACGACGTCGACGCGATCGGAGCGCTCGTCGAGCTCTTCGAGAGCTCCGGGCGGCGAGCCGATCTCCTCGCCCTCAAGCGCCGCCTCGTGAACGTCGCGCGGACGCTCGAGGAGCGGTGCCTCCTCCGCCTCGAGGTCGCGCAGCTCGAAGATCTCCTCGGCAGCAGCGCCGACGCGGTGGAGTCGCTGCGGCTGAACCTCGCCGACGCCCCGCGCCACGCGGGCACGGTGAGCCAGCTCGGCGCGCTCCTCGCCCGCGACGCCCGCTACGCCGAGCTCGAGGCGCTCTACGCCTCGCAGGCCGCGGCCGCGGAGGCCGACGGCGACAGGGCGAGCGCCGTCGACGCGTGGCTCGCCGCCGCCGAGGTGGCGGAGCAGAAGATGTCGAACCCGCGCGCCGCCAAGGCCCACGTCCAGCGGGTGATCCCGCTCGAGGAGCGGCCCACGGCGGTGGACGCGCTCGCCCGGCTCTCGGGCGCGCTCGGCGCGCCCGACGCGGCGGCCCGCTACCTCGATCGCCGCCGCGTGGCGTCGGGGGGCACGGCGCGCGCGGCGGTGACGCTGCGCCTCGCCGACGTGCTCGT
>JAEUKG010000639.1 GCA_016794325.1 Myxococcales bacterium
GGCCGACATCACGCTGCAGGGCGGCGACGTCGCGAGCGCGGGGGTCGTGAAGGCGTCCGAGTGCTGGTCGACGAGCTTCAGCCGCGTCTACTACTCCGACTCGGTGTCGAGCGAGCCGACCTCCGGCGACCCGGCGGCCTGCGCGTTCACCGCCGCGAAGTGAGCGAGGGCCCGACGGGGCCGGGCGCGCGGCGCTTCGTCGCGTCGTCAGGCCCCGAGCGGGCGCCGCACGATCATCTCGACCGGGGTGAAGCCCGGGCGCGGTGACTCGGCGAGGGTGCGGAAGCCGAACTCGCGGTAGAAATTCTCCGCGTCGCGGGTCGACAGCCGCACCGCGGCGGCGCCGCGGACGGCCGGGTGATCGCACAGCAGCGCGACGAGCGCGCGGCCCAGGCCCGAGCCGCGCCGGGAAGGGGCCACCATCACGTCGTAGATCCACGCGGTCTTGCCGTCGCTCGTCGCGCGCGCCACCGCGACGAGCTCGCCGGCCTCCGTCTTCGCGCCCACCGTCACCGCCGAGCGCTCGAACGCGCGCGCGGTGACCTCGCGCGGAACGTCCGTCAGCCAGTACTCTCCCTCGAGCAAGCTCGCCGCGCGCGCGGCGTCGGCGGCGTCGAGGTGGGCGACGAGGCGGACGCCCGGGACCGGCGAGCGGAGGACGTCGGGGAGGGGAGTGTCGGGGTTGTAGCGGAGGAGCGCCTCGATCGCCGCGGCGTCGCCAGGCGCTCCGCGCCGCCAGAGCCCGAGCGCGACGCGGACCCGATCCGCGGGCGTTCGGTTCTGGCCGACCTTGGCCTTGCCGGCGATCCGCTCGACGCGCAGCGCGAAGACCGCGAGCCCGCCGAGTGCCTTGGCGTAGACGGGCGACGCGGCATCGAGGGGCGCGTGTCCGCCCTCCGGCTGGAGCTTGGCCATGAGCGCCGCCATCACCGCCGCCTTCTGCTCGGGCTCCTCGAGGGCGACGAGGGTGCCGTGGACCATCGCGCTCTCGTAATACGTCGTCGCGGGGCACGCGCGGACCGGATCCACGAAGTAGCTCGGGATCAACGCGAGCACGCGCTCGGTCGAGGCCACGGCGGGGCGCCCGAGGCCGCTCATCTTCTCGCCCACCGGCGCGGCGTGGAACCCGAGGACGTCGCCGACCCGCGCGTGGTTCATGGTCCGCAAGATCGGACCGCCCGCCTCGTCGGTGGTGGCGAGGTGGACGTGGTCCGCCGCGTCGAGGAGCGCCCGCGCCGCGTCGTCGCGCATCCCGTAGAGGTCGGCCTTTCGCATACCCGGCACTCTGGCTCGCCTCTGGACCATTCAAAAGGTCCAGATCGAACAAGTGTGCTAGACCAGTTTCGTGCGCGTGTGGACGACGACCTTCCGGGTGGAGCCGCGGTCCGACGACGACCCGACCCCGGTGTTCTTGCGCCTCGCGCGCGCCATCGCCGCCGACGTGCGTCGCGGCCGCCTCCGCCCCGGCGACGCCGTGCCCGGCACGCGCGAGCTCGCGCGGGAGCTCGGCGTCCACCGCAACACGGTGGTGGCCGCGTACCGCGAGCTCGTCGCCGAGGGCTGGCTCGTCACCGAGGCCGCGCGCGGGACCTTCGTCTCCACGGAGCTGCCCGAGCGCGCGCCGCGCCGCTTCTCGGCGAGCGAGCGCGAGGTGGTGCCGGCGCGGTGCGGATTCGACGTCGGGCCCGCGCCCGCCGCGCCCGAGGTCGTG
>JAEUKG010000640.1 GCA_016794325.1 Myxococcales bacterium
GACCGCGCGTTCGCGAGCGCGTTCGCCGCCCCCGACGCCGGGGCTCGCGAGCGCGTCGACGCGCTCCTCGGCGCGACGCGGCTCGCCGCCAACGCCGCGGCCCGGCTCGAGAGCTCGGGCCTCGGGCTCCTGCCGCGCTCGTGGCGCGCCGATCCGCGGGTCTACACGACCTTCGAGGACGTGGAGGTCGGGCCCGCTCGGCGCCTGCGCGCTGCCGCCCGCGCCCTCGCGGCGATGTGCTCGGCGACCGCGCGCGAGGGCGGGATCTCGTCCGCGCCTTGCGATCGCTACGCCCAGACCGAGGGTCGACCGCCCTCGGCATGCGCCTGCGATCCCGGCGATCCGCTGTGCACCGGCTCCGCGTGGTGCGAGCGCTGAGCGAGCCGGCCCCGCGCGCCGCGGTGTTGGCTCCGCCGGGGCGCCGTGCGACAGTGGCCCGATGGCCCGCGATCCCGATCCCGCCCTCGCCAAGCTCGCCGCCCGACGCCTGACCGTCGCGGCCACGCTGACGGTGCTCATGTGTGCGGTCTATTTCGGGTTTTTGCTGCTCGTCGCCTACCAGAAGCCGCTCCTCGGCCGGCTCGTCACCGGCGGCCTCTCGTACGGCATCGCCGGCGGCGTCCTCGTCATCGTCACCGCGTTCGTCCTCACCGGCGTCTACGTCGCGTGGGCGAACCGCCGCTACGACGTCGAGCTCGCCCGCATCGCGCGCGCCCACCGCGACGGCGGGGGCGAGCCGTGAGCGCGCCCGCCCCCGCCCCGGCGCCGGGCCAGACGAGCGCGACCGCCATCGTCTTCTTCTTCGTCTTCATCGCTGTCACGCTCGGGATAACCTACTGGGCCGCTCGCAAGACGAAGACGACGAGCGAGTTCTTCGCCGCCGGCGGCAACGTCACCGGCTTCCAGAACGGCCTCGCGCTCGCCGGCGACTTCATGTCGGCGGCGAGCTTCCTCGGCATCTGCGGGCTCGTCGCCCAGTCCGGGTTCGACGGGCTCATCTACTCGGTGGGCTGGCTCGTGGGCTGGCCCGTCGTCACGTTCCTCGTCGCCGAGCCGCTCCGCAACCTCGGCAAGTACACGTTCGCCGACGTCCTCGCGTACCGCATGCAGCAGCGCCCGGTGCGCGTCGCCGCCGCGACGTCGGGCCTCACCGTGGTCGCGTTCTACCTCATCGCGCAGATGGTGGGCGCGGGCAACCTCATCCGCCTGATGTTCGGGCTCGACTACGAGGTCGCGGTGGTGGTCGTCGGCGGGGTGATGCTCGCCTACGTGCTCTTCGGGGGCATGATCGCCACGACCTGGGTGCAGATCGTCAAGGCGGTCCTCCTCCTCGGCGGGGCGCTCGCCCTCGCGCTCCTCGCGCTCTCTCGCTTCGGGATGAACCCGCTCGCGCTCTTCGCGGAGGCGGCGTCGCGCGATCCCTCGGTGCTCGCCCCCGGCAAGCTCGTCTCGAACCCCATCGACGCCGTGTCGCTCGGGCTCGCCCTCATGTTCGGGACCTCGGGCCTCCCCCACATCCTGATGCGCTTCTATACCGTCAAGGATGCCAAGGCCGCGCGGTCGAGCGTGTTCTACGCCACCGGCTTCATCGGCGCGTTCTACCTCGTCACCTTCGTCCTCGGGTTCGCCGCCCAGGTCATCGTCGGGCGAGCCGCGATCAAGGCCGCCGACAAGGGCGGCAACATGGCGGCCCCGCTCCTCGCAGAGGCGGTGGGGGGGACGCCGTTCCTCGGCTTCATCTCCGCCGTCGCCTTCGCGACCATCCTCGCGGTCGTCGCCGGCCTCACGCTCTCGGGCGCGGCCGCGCTGTCGCACGACCTCTGGGTCAACGTCGTCAAGAAGGGCAAGGCGCCCGAGAGCGAGCAGCTGATCGTCGCCCGCATCGCCACCGTGATGCTCGGCGTCGTCGCGATCGCGCTCGGCATCGCGTTCAAGGGGCAGAACGTGGCGTTCATGGTGGGCCTCGCGTTCGCCGTCGCCGCGAGCGGGAACTTCCCGGCGCTCGTGCTCTCGATCGTGTGGCGCGGGATGACGACGCGCGGCGCGGTCGCGGCCATGGTCACCGGCACGGCGTCGGCGCTCGCGCTCATCGTCCTTTCACCCACGGTGTGGGTCGACATGTTCGGCTTCGCCCACGCGGTCTTCCCGCTCAAGAACCCAGGCATCGTGACGATGCCGCTCTCGTTCGCGGTGGGGATCGCGGCGTCGCTCTTCGAGCCCGAGGCCGCCGCCGCCGAGCGCTTCGCGGCGCTCTCGCGCCGGGTGCAGCTCGGCCCGCTCGCCGACGCCGCGCCCGACGACGCTACGCCTCGCGCATGAAGGGGTAGCCGACCTCGGTCGGAGGGACGAACGTCTCCTTCACGACCCGCGGAGACGCCCACCGCAGGAGGTTGTAGGCGCTGCCGGCCTTGTCGTTCGTGCCCGACGCGCGCGCGCCTCCGAAGGGCTGCTGGCCCACGACGGCGCCGGTGGGCTTGTCGTTGACGTAGAAGTTGCCGGCGGCCTGCCGGAGCGCGTGGGCGGCGCGGGCGATCGCGGCGCGGTCGGTCGCGAAGATGCTCCCGGTGAGCGCGTACGGGCTCGTCGTGTCGACGAGGCCGAGGACCTCGTCGAAGCGCGCGTCGTCGTAGACGTACACGCCGAGCACGGGCCCGAAGAGCTCCTCCTGGAAGAGGGCGTGGCGGGGGTCGTCGACCTCGACGACGGTGGGCCCGGCGAAGTACCCCTCGGCCTTCGACCAGGGCTTGCCCGACACCCGGCACCCGGAGTCGGCGCGGAGGCGCTCGAGCCACCCGTGGAGGCGATCGTAGGAGCGCTCGTGGATGACCGCCCCCATGAAGTTGCGGAAGTCGGTGACGTCGCCGATCGCGATGGCGTCCACGTGGGCGGCGACCTCGTCGCGCACGCGCGCCCAGAGGGAGCGGGGCACGTAGGCGCGGGACGCCGCCGAGCACTTCTGCCCCTGGAACTCGAACGCGCCGCGCACGAGGGCCACGGCGAGGGCCGAGGCGTCGGCGGAGGGGTGGGCGACGACGAAGTCCTTGCCTCCGGTCTCGCCGACGACGCGCGGGTACGACCGGTAGGTGCCGATGCGCTCGCCGACGCCGGCGAGGATCGCGCGGAAGACGGCGGTGGAGCCGGTGAAGTGCACCCCGGCGAGATCGGGGCTCGCGAGGCAGGCGCGCGTGACCTTGGCGCCGTCGCCGTAGACCACGTTGATGACCCCCGGCGGCAGCCCCGCGGCCTCGAAGAGGCGCATCGTGTGGTAGGCGGCGAGGCCCTGGGCCTCGGCGGGCTTCCACACCACGACGTTGCCGAGGAGGGCGGGGGCAGCAGGGAGGTTGCCCGCGATCGCGGTGAAGTTGAAGGGCGTGAGCGCGAGCACGAAGCCCTCGAGGGGGCGGAGCTCCACCGCGTTGCGCACCCCCGGCGGCGAGATCGGCTGCTCGGCGAGGCGCGAGGCGAAGTGCACGTTGAAGCGGAGGAAATCGACGAGCTCGCAGGCGGCGTCGATCTCCGCCTGGAAGGCGGTCTTGCTCTGGCCGAGCATCGTCGCGGCGTTCAGCCGCGCGCGCCACGGCCCCGCCAGCAGATCGGCCGCGCGCAAGAAGACGCGCGCGCGCTCCTCGAACGACGCGCCCGCCCACCCGGGCGCGGCCCGCCCCGCGGCGGCGATCGCGCGCTCGGCGACGGCCTCGCCGCCGTCGTGGCAGACGGCGCGGACGCGCGCGTGCGCGTGGGGCTCGCGGACGTCGAAGGGCGCGCCGTCGCGGCTCTCCACGCCGCCGACGACGTGGGGCACGTCCACGACCTCGCCGCGCATCGCCGTGAGCGCGGCCTTGAGCTCCTCACGCTCCCGCGTCTTGGGCGCGTACGAGAGGATGGGCTCGTTGGGCGGGCAGGGCAGCGGCAGGGGGATGTCGAGCATGCGGCGGATGATACTCCACCCGGCCGCACGGGCGGCGACTCGGTGTCACTTCGAGAGCGCCATCCACGCCGCGCCGAGGGCGACCGCCGCGACGAGGAGGACGATCGCGAGCGCCCCCACGCCGCCGGACGGCGAAAACCCCGGGGTCGAGGCGGCCGGCGCGCGCTTCGCGGGCTCGCCCTCCTCGCGCGTGGCGGGCTCGGCGGCGCGGTCGGGGGCGTCCTTCGGCTTCTTCTTCGGCTTCGGGACGCTCGCGGCCGGGTCGACCTTCGCAGGCTCCGCGTCGGGGGTCTTCGCGTCGGGGGTCTTCGCGTCGGGGGGCTTCGCGTCGGGGGTCTTCGCCTCCTCGACCGGCGTCTCCGAAACCTTCGGGGACGCGGCGTCGGCCTCGGCCACGGGGAGCGAGCCCTCACCCTCGGGCGGGAGCGTGCCGCGCTTGACGAGCGGAGGCGGCGCCGCGCGAGGGCTGGGCGCGGGCTCCGACTCGTCGTCGGGCAGCTCGCCGAGGAGCGACGACGACAGCGGCACCGGCTCCTCCTCTTCGGCCTCCCGCCGCGTCGCCGCCGGCTCGGGCGCCCCGCCGAGGGAGGGCGGCGGCACCGATCGCGGCGCGTGCGTGCGCTGGCTCTGGGCGGCTTGCTCCCCGGGGAACGCCTCGGCCAGGAACGCGACGAGCCGCGCCCGCAGCGCCGCGGGGGCCTCGCTCACGGTCGCCGCGAGCGCCGCGCCGAAGTCGGCGGCGGTCGCGAATCGGTCGTCGGGCGCCCGCGCGAGCGCCTTCAGCACCACCGCCTGGAGCGCTTCGGGATAGTCGGCGACGATGCCCTTCGGCTCCGGGACGCTGCCGTCGCGGACCGCCCGCAAGGTGTCGACGTCGCTCTCCCGCTTGAAGAGGCGCTTGCCGGTCGTGAGCTCCCACAGCGTCGCGCCGAGCGAGAACACGTCGACGCGGCGGTCGATCGGCTCCATGTGCGTCTGCTCGGGGGAGAGGTAGGGGAGCTTGCCCTTGACGATCCCCGCTTGGCTCTTGGTGCGCTGCCCGCGCGACTTGGCGAGCCCGAAGTCGATGAGCTTCACCTCGCCCTCGAAGGTGAGGATGATGTTGCTCGGGTTGACGTCGCGGTGCACGAGCCCGAGGCTCTCGCCGTCGTCACCGGTGAGCTCGTGGGCGGCGTGCAGCCCGGCCGCGACCTCGGCGCACACCCAGGCGGCGAGCTCCACCGGCAGCCGACGGCCGGTGCGGTCGCCGAGCTCCCACACGTCGAAGAGGGAGCGCCCCTGCAAGAGCTCCATCGCGATGTAGCGGACGCTGCCGTTCACGCCCACCTCGAGCGTGCGGACGACGTTCGGGTGCACGATCCGCGACAAGAGGCGGCCCTCGTCGAGGAACATGTGCACGAACTCCTCTTGGTCCTCGAGGCTGTCGTGGATGACCTTGAGCGCGACGAGCCGCTCGCTGCCGTCGTCGTTCCACGTTCGGCCGACCAGCACGCGCGCCATCCCGCCGCCCGCGAGCGTCGCGCCGACCTCGTACCGTCCGAGTCGAAGGGGGAGCTTCGGCAGCCCGCTCACCAGCGTCACGTCGGCGATGGTAGCCAACTTCGCCCCGCAAATCACCGAGCGTGTTCGGTTTTTCGCGCCCCGCGCCGCGCGCGCGGACCTATTTGAGCGGGAAGAGGTCGCGGTTCTTCCACGCCGGCAGCTCGCGGAGGTCGGCCCAGACCTCGCGCGCGCTCGAGTAGCGGAAGGCCTCGCGCCGCCGGAGCATCTTCGCGATGAGGCCGCCGAGGGGCGTGCCGACGGCTTCCGCGCGCAGCCGCGGCACGCCGTCCGACACCACCCGGGCGAGCTCCTGGTAGGGGAGGTCGGGGGGCACCGCCGGCTGCCCGGTGAGGAGCCAGTAGAGGAGGAGCCCCACCTGGTAGAGATCGCTCTGCTTGCTCGTGTAGCCGCTCGCGAGGATCTCGGGCGCCATGATCGCGTGGTGCACGACGTTGGGGCGGATCGCCGGCAGCCCGCGCAGCTCGTGGCTGATGCCGAAGTCCGAGATCTTCACCACCGGGCGATCGGTGTGGACGAGCAGGACGTTGCCGCCGTGCAGGTCGTCGTGGACGACGTCGTTGTCGTGGAGGAACTGCACCGCGGCGAGGAGCTGGCGCGCGAGCTCGATCACGAGCCCCTCGCGGCACGGCGTGCCGAGCATCTCCGCGAGCGCGTGGTCGCACCGCTCGAGCGCGAGGAAGAAGAGGCTGTTTTCGGCGAAGGCGTCGTAGATGTAGACGATGTTCGGGTGCCGGAGGGTCGTCAGCCGCGACACCTCCTTCGCCCACTCGGCCTGGACCTCGGCGTAGGGCCGGTTGGCGGGCCGCACCATCTTCACCGCGTAGGTCTGGTCGAAGGGCCCGACGCACTCGTAGACGGCGCCGAACTCCCCGGCGCCGATGACGCTGCGGACGGTGTAGCTGCCGCGCGGCGAGGTGAGGACGCTGCCCTCCTCGGGGTATTTCACGACGATCTGCGCGGTCGGGACCGCGGGGTAGCCGCCGGTCTGCACGGCGGGCGGCGTGAACCCTCCCCCGAGGCTCGGCTGGGAGCCGGGCGGGTAGGGGACGACGCTGCCGCCTGGGCCGCCGGCTGGCCTTCGCGTGTCACTCACGATCTACATAGTCTACCATCGGCGACGTGAGCGCGGACAGACCGAAGACCGAAGAGCACGGAAGGCTCGACGAGGCGCGAGCGGCGGCCGAGGGGACGGGCGGCGCGAAGTGGCGCCGCTGGGGGACGTACCTCTCCGAGCGTCAGTGGGGGACGGTGCGGGAGGACTACTCCGACAGCGGCGACGCGTGGCTGTCGTTCCCGTACGATCAGTCGCGCTCGCGCGTCTACCGGTGGGGCGAAGACGGCATCCTCGGGCTGTCGGACAACCGGGGTACCTTCAACGTCGCGGTCACCCTCTGGAACGGCAAGGACTCCCACCTCAAGGAGCGGTTCTTCGGCCTCTCGGGCCCCGAAGGCAACCACGGCGAGGACGTCAAGGAGCTCTTCTACTATCTCGACGCCACCCCCACGTGCTCCTACGCGCGTGCGCTCTACAAGTATCCCCACGGGCCGTTCCCCTACGAGGAGCTCCGGGCGATGGCCCGGGCGCGCGGGCGCGACGGGACGACGCCGCACCTGCTCGAGACCGGCGTCTTCGACGGCGGGACCTATTTCGACGTCCAGGTGGAGTACGCGAAGGCGGCCGCCGACGACGTCCTCGTCCGGATCACGGTGACGAACCAGGGCCCCGAGGAGCGCTCGATCGTCGTCATGCCCACGTTCTGGTTCCGCAACACGTGGGCCTGGACCAAGGAGAGCTCGTCGAAGACGGCGGCGGCGCTGGAGAAGCG
>JAEUKG010000677.1 GCA_016794325.1 Myxococcales bacterium
GCCCGCGATGCGGCCGACAGCGCGCGTCGTGATCAGGTTCCCGTGGTGGTCGTACCGCTTGGTCGCGAGCGTGGTCTGCGCGCCGCCTTGTGCAGGCAAGCGCGGCGCAAGATCCCAGTCCACGTTGGTGCCACCGACACCAGTGAAGGGTGGGCTGCCCCCGTCGAGCTGGAGCGCGACCGGCTGCCCGGGATCGAAGTACCGCGTGAAGGTCTCCTGCGCGTAGTCGAAGCGAACCCGCCGATGGTGATTGGGCGTCGCCTCGCTGAAGAGCGGGTCACCCTGCGGGCGGTCGTAGTTGAAGTGCCGCGACCATAGCCACGAGGTCGGCTCTTGGAAGCCACCACCAGGGATGAAGTGATCGACCTGCGTGAGGCGACCGCCGCGCGGCTCGTCGTCGCTCGTGGCGGCGCATCGTTCCATCGGCGCGCTCCCGACGGCACCCGCGACCCCGGGCTCCGAGCTCGCGCACCCGCTGTAGGAGTACCAAGACTCGGTCACGGCCGGGGTGCCGTCGTGGCGCACGCGCACCCGGCGGAAGCCGAGGAAGCGCCGCTCCCACACGTCGTAGGCGGGGTTTCGGTAGCGGTAGTGGGTCGCGCGCTGGAGCTGGAAGGTGGCGGAGGGCGCGTAGGTAGGCTCGATCGAAGTGGAGACGTCGCTCACCACGGCCACGACCGTGGGGGAGTGCGTGGCCCAGCCGAGGTTCGCGGCGGCGTGCTCGAGGGTCTCGCCCGGGTCTGGCGACCAGATGCGCGGCCCCGCGCGCTCGGCGAGATCGAGCTCCTGAATGGTCCCGTAGCTCACCTGCGTCACCGCCCCGCGGCCGTTGTGGATTTTGGTGAGGAGGCCCGCGCGCGGGGCGCGCGCGGAGCTCGCGCCGAGCACGAACGGGCTCGCCGGACGAACGACGCTGATCGGCCAGGCCGCGATCATTTGGTTGTCTTTGTGTCCGATCACGATGATGTCGTCGACGCCGTTGCCGTCGACGTCGCCGAACGTCGTGACGCCCTTGGCCACCGTCGCGTACCCACCGGGCGCGCCCCCGCCGCCCGGCGTGACGAGGTGCGCGACGACACAACCGTTCGCGAGGTCCGCGCACTGGAGATGGAGGCCGTCGGTGTTGACCCATAGGCGAACGTTCCCGGTGCCGTTCGTGCGCTCGACCTGCACGAGGTCCGCGAGCCCGTCCCCGGTCACGTCGTGGATCAAGGTGTCGTTCCCGGACGCGAACAGCGCGCTCGCGCCGCTCGGGTGCCAGTCCATCGTGAGCCCGGTCAGGGGAGGCGCGTAGTGCTCGCTGCCAGCGGGGATCACGTCGTTGTAGCAAACGGCGCCCGGCTCCGCGGCGCCCACGCAGCCGAACGCACCGCGACCGTTTCCTGCATATACACGGAAATCCGCGGTGAGCGTCGGCTGGAGGACGACCAGGTCGACGAGCCCGTCCCCGTTGGCATCGGCGTAGAACGAGTGAGTCCCGGGCGGCCCGCCCGACGCCGGCACGCTGGAGCCGGGGGTGTTTCCACTTTGAAACAGCTCGAGGCGCGGGCCCGTCGGCCCGCCCACCTTCCGCGAGTACGCCACGACCGCCGGGTTCAGGTAGCCCGTCTGCGGGAACGGAGGCCCCGAGTCGTTGATCTGATCCACGATCCCATCGCCGTCGACGTCGACGAACCACGACCCCAAGCCCGTCGACAGGGTGGCCCAGAAGTGCTCGCCCGGCCGAGCCATCAAGCTCCACCCAGGCTCTCCGGCGACGCCCTCGGGGCAATAGGGCATGGCGCCCTCCGGCCATCGCTCTGGGCTGTGCAGGTTCGGCGCAACCCCGAAAGCAGGCACGGGGCTCCGCAACGGCTGCAAGACGGCGGCCGACGCGTTCTGCCCGTTGTCATTCGGCAAGCGCCAAAGCCCGATGCCATCACCGACGTGTGTGCTGGCGGTGACGCCGTACGAGCTCGCCAAGAGACCCGGTGGCCGCAGGTTGTTCAACGCCGCGGGAGTGCCTGGGTTGTCGGCCCACCCCACGTTCACGCACTCCTTCGTGGCGAACGGGGACGTGACCGCCGTGGTCGTGCGGCTGAGGCGGAAGGTCGGATCACCACCCGCCTGTGTCACCGTCGTGAGCGGCGAGCCTAGGCTCGTCTCCGGCCAGCCCGTCAGGATGTCGGCCAGTCCGTCACCGTCGAAGTCGACCACATGGAGCGATTCGTACCGATTCGAATACGCCCGCGGGTGAAGCTCGCGCTCCATCCCGAGGTAGTTTCCTGTCGCGAGAGGCTCGTACTCCAGGGTGATGGGCGGCAGGGCTTGCGCGCAGCTCGCCCCGGTCGGGATCGCGCCCCCGGCCGTCTCCACGACACCGGGGCAACGGCCTTCCTGCGTCACCGCCCTGAGGAACGAATGGCCGAAGAGCGGACCTTGCGTCGCGCTCCCCACCCACGACGACCGTGGCTCCATGTAGCTCAAGCGGTAGAGGCGCTGCACCTCTCGGCTGGAGCTGCCGAGCCACGTCTTCGACGCGACGCCGATGCGCGTGAGCCGCATCGTGGAGCGGGCCCTGTCGGCCTCGGCGTAGCGGGTGCGGCGATGGGGGTCCGGTTCCCAAGTGAGCTGCGTGTGGTGCTCGTATTGGGATGGATCGTTGGGCGCGCTGAGCGACGGCGTGTCCCAGATGTGCTCGAGGTAGCGGCGCGGGTCGCGGAGCGGCGGAGCCGCACCGAGACTCGACCAGCCGAACAAGACGCGGTTGGGGTGCGCCGCGTCGGTCTTTTCGTCCGTGATCTCGGCGAGGAGCCAGCGCGACGGCTTCTGTGAGGGGTTCAGCGTGTCGAGCTCGGCGGCGAGGTAGCCGCCTGCCACCAAGCTCCCGAACTCCATCCGCACGCCGGTCTTCGTCTGCACGCGCCAGATGATGCCGTCGGGATCGCGGAAGAAGCGCAGGAACGCGCCCTCGTGCTGGAGCCGGTAGTACCGCCAGCCCTGCGCCCAGGTGGGGAATGGCTCCCCGGCATCGGGGCATGCCGGCACGGTGCAGAGGTAGACGAGCGGGGCGCCCGAGTACGCGAAGCGATCGGTCGCGTCGTCGAAGGTTGGGAAGCCCGACATCGGGCGCCGCTCGATCACCGGGAGATCGAGGCCCCATCCATACCCTGCCTCGCGATCCGCGGCCGCCGAGTCGTAGGTCAGCGCGAGCGAGGGAGTGAGGCCGCCGCGACCGGTCGGCAGCTCGATGGGAATCGAGTGTCGGAAGCCTCCGGTCGTCGAATCGACGGTGCCACCGCTCGACCACTCGCCAAAGACACCGGTCGCGGGCGCCCCAGCGGTGCCGCTAGCCGCGGTGGGATCGCCGAGGGCGTGGTTCGAGAGGAAGAGACCGCCCGCGAGCACCGCCGTCATGAGAAGTTGCTTCTTCATCGTCATCCCCAGATCGATGGACAAAGATCTCCAGCCTCACGCGGTCGTGCGCGAGGTGGGTGGACGTACGAGACCTCCGGCCGGTCAGCTCACTTGCAGCTTCGGCGGAGCTGGGCGAGGCCGTTCTCGCAGAGCTGCTCATTGCGTCGCCAGGCGGTTCGGTCACGGGGCGCCGAAGATGGCGCTCGGCTCCGCGCAGCAGGGCCGAAACACTGTGTCAGCGCGTCAGCGTAGTCGGCGCACGTGGCGATGGGGGTCGGCGCGGCTTGGACATCCGACGTCGCAAGCCCAACGAGGCCAACGAGCAGTGCCACGCCGGCCATGGATCGCAGACGGAGTCTCATGACCACCTCCACCTTCCTCCCACACCGGAGAGCGCCCGTTCGCTCTCGCGGCGTGAGGCTGGGGGATGTATCCTGGTCTGGATGCGGCGGCGGCGCCAGATCGCGACCGCCGAATTTGGAGAGTAAGGGGTGATGTAGGAGGGGGCCCGATGGCACTTGTTTTGCTGGTCGAGGATCACGCGGCCTTTGCTCGCAGCTTCGCAAGGCAGCTCATCAAGCAGTCACTCGAGGTGCTCATCACCTCCGACCGAGGCGCGGCGCTCGCGCACCTCGAAGGTCGACCGCAGATCCGCGGCGTCATCGCCGACGTCAGGCTCGGCGAGCATCCGCGCGGAGGCCTCGAGGTCGCGCGCGCCTTCCTGGAGCGACGCGCGGACGTGCCGCGCTTCGTGATGACGGCTTCGCTCGACCCGAGCGTGCGGAGGGAGGCGATGGAGTGTGGCGCGTACTTCTTCGACAAGCCTGGGACACCTGCGACGCACCGGCAGATCGCCCGATTGATCCGTGACGCCGAGGCGCGGCGCACGCCGTCGATCCTGCCGCCGGGGGAGCCGGCGCCCGTCGCAGACCCTCAGCGGCGAGAGGCGCTCGCCCTCGCAGTGGCGCTCGCGCTGAGCGACGCCGAGACCCGCGTTCTCGTCGAGGCGATGGGGGCGCCGCCGTCGGAGGTCGTCGCTCACGTTGCTGCTCGGCTGGCCATCGCCGAAGCGACCGTGCTCAAGCACTTCAACGCCGTCCGCGCGAAGTCGGGCGACAAGACGATCGCCGACCTGCTCGCGCGGGTCCGACGACAGGCGCTCGCCCGAGCGCTGCTGGGAGGCGCTACCCCCCCCCCAATAATCCCTATCGAGATAGTTACCGACGCCCCCCCTAGGACCTCCGTTTTGCGGCACGGGCGCCGCCTTCGGCCTTCGCGCTTCGCTCTCGCGGCTCGCTCGCCATGCCGCCTCTTCGCTCCCGCTCACGGGGAGATCGTGAGCCCGGGGATCTTGGGGAGGGAGCGGAGGCCGGTGCCGATCAGCTGCTCGCGGGTGATCGTCCCGTTGATCGTGTAGGGGACGTCGACGTTCAGCCGCTCGCCCCCGACGGTGACGGTGCCCGTCACGGTGTAGGGGATCGCTCGGTTGGCGAGGCCGAGCGAGACGAGCGTCTGGACGTCCTGCCACGGCACGTGGAGCTTCACGTCGAAGGAGGTCTTCTTGGCGGCGGGGAGCGTGATGGGCTTGGTGACGGTGACGGGGGCGAGGGCGTAGCGGCCGTCGAGCTTCACCGACGCCGTCACCGATCGCGCGGTGAGCGCGACGCGGTTGGGGTTCTCGGCGTCGACCGCGAGGACGACGTCGATCCCGCTCGGATCGATCGCCGTGATCTTCGCCTCCTTGGGGGTGATCGTGGGCGGGTCGGGGCGCGCGCAGCCGCTCGCGAGCGCGAGCGCGCAGGCCACCGCGGTCGACGCGAGGGCCCTCATCGCTCGGCGAGGGCCGCGTCGATGGCCTGGGCGAGCTTCTCGTCCGCCGGGGTGACCGCGCTCGGGTACGCCGCGCGGACCTTGCCGTCTTTGCCGACGAGGTACTTGTGGAAGTTCCACTTCGGCTCGCCGTGGTCGGCGGTGAGGAGCTTGTAGATCGGCGACGCCCCGGCGCCCTTGGTCTCGACCTTGGCGAACATCGGGAACGCGACGCCGTATTTGGAGCGGCAGAAGGTCGCGATCTCGGCGTTCGTGCCCGGCTCCTGCCCGCCGAACTCGTTCGACGGGAAGCCGAGGATCACGAAGCCGCGCTCCTTGTTCTTCTCGTAGAGCTTCTCGAGCCCCTCGTACTGCGGCGTGTAGCCGCACTGGGAGGCCACGTTGACGACGAGCACGACCTTGCCCTTGTAGGTCGCCAGCGGGACCTCGGTCCCGTCGATGGCCTTCGCCGAGAGCTCGTGGAGCGACGAGGCGCGCGCCGCGTTCGGGGCCGGCGCGGCGGACGCGCCCGCGCCCGGGCGCCCCTCGGTGGTGGTGGTGGTGGGCGAGGGCACGGGCTTCTGGGCGCACGCGGCCAGGGCGAGCGCAGCGAGTGACGGTACGACGCGGCGAGGGTGCACGAGAGACCTCCTCTCTCTTTCGTAGTGCCGCTGGCGCGCGCGGTCCACCACCCCGTCGTCGGGCTCTGGTACCTTGGCGGCGATGGATCGTCGGCGCGCCGCGCTCGCTGCGACCTTTGGAGCCACGTTGCTCGCGCTCGCCCTCGGCCGGGGGTGCGGCCGCCGCGAGGGGTGCCTCGCGGGCGACGACGGCACCTGCGTCCCCGCGAGCCCGTGCCCCACCCTCGCCGCGGGCACCTGCGACGACCGCGCGGTGCGCGCGCGCTGGCTCGGCGGCGCGGCCGAGCGCCCCAGCGGCACCGACGCCCTCGCCGCGCGCGGCGATCTCCTCCTCGAGAACGGCAAGATGGCGCTCGTGCTCGACGGCCTCGGCGCGCCGCACTACCTCGCGCCGTCGGGCGGCGCGGTGCTGGATTTCGTGCCCAAGGGAGCGCGGCGCGGCGAGGACGACATCAACCAGATCACCCAGGTGGTGGGGATCCTCCCCGGCGATGCCGTGCATTATACACGCATCGACGTCGAGGACCGCGCGCCCGACTACGTGGCCGCGATCCTCCGCGGCGCCCTCGACGGGCGCCCGCGCGTCACCGTCGTGACGCGCTACGAGGTCCGCCCGTGCGAGGCCGGGGTCCGCGTGCGCACCGAGCTGTACCACGGGGGCCGCGACCCGGAGACGTTCTTCCTGAGCGACGGCTTCTACTGGGGCGGGCGCGAGGCGGCGGCGCTCGCGCCGGTCGCCGGGCGCGGGTTCGCGCACCCCAAGCTCGACCTCCTCACCCTCGGCGACGCCTTCGTCGATCAGCCGTTCGCGGCGTCGCGATCGCAGCGCCCCGAGGCCGCGGCCTACGGGGTGGTGTCGTGCGACCGCCGCACCATCTCCGGCTTCCACTCCGACGTGGTCTCGGCGCTCGGCGTCCCGAGGACGGTGGTGATGCCGGGCGACTCGCTCGCCTACGAGCGCTTCTTCGTCGTCGGCGAGGGGCCCGGCGCGTCGCGCGCGGTGAGCCTGGCGATCGAGGCGCGCCAGAGCCTCTTCGCGGAGCCCTCGGTCGTCGTGCGCGGCCGCGTGGTCCGCGAGGGCGGGCGCCCCGCGACCCGCGCCGAGCAGACGACGCTCCTCTTCGTGCAGCCCGGCGCCGACGAGTCGAGCTCGATCGTGTGGAGCGAGACCCTCGTGGACGACCAGGGCGCGTTCGAGGTGCGGCTCCCCGCGCGGACTCGCTTCGAGGTCCGCCCGTACGGCTTCGGGCGGCCGCTCCCGCAGCGGGTCGCGTTCGACAGCACCTCGGCCGACGTGAGCCTCGCCGACCTCCTCGTGCCCGAGCCCGGCAGCCTCGACGTGACGGTGACCGACTCCGGCGGCGCGCCGCTCGTCTCCGAGATCGTGCTCACCCCCGCCGGCGCCACCGCCGAGCGCGACGTGAGGGGGTCCCTGTACGGCGCGTTCGACGTCGACCACTGCGCCCCCTATCTCGGTCCGCCCCACGGCGGTTCCCCCGCGTGCAACCGCGCGCTCGTCGACACCACCGGTCACGTCCGCTTCTCGGTCCCGGACGGCTCGTACTGGGTGTACGCGACCGCGGGCCCGTTCTCGCAGCTCGCGCGGCAGCGCGTCGACGGCGCCGCGGGCCAGACGGCGAAGCTCGCGGTCTCCCACACGCGGCTGCCCGACCGCCTGCCGCCCGGCGTCCTGTCGGGCGACTTCCACGTCCACGGCGGCGCGAGCTTCGACAGCAGCCTCCCCGACCGCGACCGCGCGCTGTCGTTCGTGGCCACGGGGGTCGACGTCATCGCCGCCACGGACCACGACGTGGTGTCGACCTACGCGGAGGCGCTCCGGGCCGCCGGCGTTTCGAGCCGCGTCCGCGTGATGCCCGGCGCCGAGACCACCGGGCACATCCTCTTCTACAAGGCCCCGGAGTCGTCGATCCCCAAGGTCGTCGGCCACTACAATTTCTGGCCGCTGCGGCACGACGTCGACCTCCCCCGCAACGGCTTGCCGTGGGACGAGAAGGTCGAGCCCGGGGCGCTCTTCGACCGCGTCGCGCCGAGCTTCGTGGGCCAGGGAGTGATCCAGTTCAACCACCCGCTCGCGTCGTCGACGTTCGGGCGCGACGAGGGCTTCGTCACCGCGACGGGGTACGACTGGCGCACCCCGCTGCCGGGAGCGGCCGACGACAGCAAGGGGGGCCAGCTCCGACGCACCTTCGGCGGCCGGAGCGCGCTCGACTACCACGTCCAGGAGGTGATGAACGGCACGAGCACGAAGCAGATGCTCGACTACCGCAACTTCTGGTTCTCGCTCCTCAACCAGGGAATCCTGCGCGCGGGCACGGCGAACAGCGACTCCCACACGCTCGCGGTGGAGGTGCTCGGCTACCCGCGCAACCTCGTGTTCGGCGGGCACACGCTCGCGTCCTTCGACGTCGAGCGCTTCGA
>JAEUKG010000716.1 GCA_016794325.1 Myxococcales bacterium
CGACGTGAAGGCGTGGCTCGCGCGCGGCTGCCGGACCTACGTCGGCAGCGTGGACGAGCCGTTCGCGGGGATCGGCTTCTCGTTCCTCGCCGCGTCGCGCGCCCTCGAGCACACGAAGATGCTCCGCGAGGCCGCGGCCGCGAGCGGCGAGCACGCCGATCTCGTCCGCTCGGGCGTCGCGCTCAGCTACGAGGAGCCGGAGCTCCTGTGGGCGCCCTCCGGCGTCTACTCGTTCTCGTTCCGCAACCCGATCCACAAGGTCGCGTCGAGCTTCACCGAGCTCCTCGAGGGCTGGCTCGCCTCCGGCTGCTTCTCGTCGCACGACTTCGAGGCCGCGTGGGAGAAGACCCGCGCCTTCGTCCCCGAGGGGTCGGTCTCGCCCGACAAGAACCCGTGGGTCGTCGCCTACCGCGCCCTCCACGACGCCGACGGCTGAGGCGGGCGGCGGGGCGGAACGGGGCGAGGTACGAGGCGCTCGGCGGTCATGCGAGTCGCGGCGATCCGACGCTACGCGTGGAGCTGCGGCTTGCTCCTCGTGCCGGCGACTCTCTGGAACGTGGCGCTCGCCGGGCGGTTGCCGCCCGCCTTCGCGCCGGCGGAGTCCTGGCGCGAGATCCCGGCGCCGCTGTCGGCCGCCGAGAACGGCCTGCGCGTCGCGGCCTTCGCCCTCCCGTTCTTCATGCCGCTCGACCTCTCGACGCCCACGGCGAAGCGCGCGTTGCTCCTGTACGCCGTAGGCACGGTGCTCTACTTCGCGAGCTGGCTGGCGCTCATCCTCTCGCCCGGCTCGAGCTGGTCGACCAGCGCCGTGGGTTTCACCGCGCCTGCGTATACGCCCTTCTTCTGGTTCTTCGCCATCGCGCTCCTCGGGCGGAGGCTGTTCTGGGGCGCGTTCTACCGCTGGTGGATGTACCTCGCCCTCGCCGTGGCGTTCCTCGGCGCGCACGTCTCGCACACGGCCATCGTCTACGCGCGCGCTCACTGACGCCGACGCCCGTCGCGTCGACGTCGCTCCCGTGGCGCCGCGGGAGCGGAGAGAGAGCCTCCGAACGGAGGACGATCTCGCTCGCGTCCCGACTCGAGGACCGGTCGCAGCGCGCGGATCTCCGAGCGCCCGAGGCCGCGCCCTCTCAGGCGATCTTGGCCCCGCAGAGGCGGCAAGCCCACTCGGCGCTCGGGTCGAGGCGCTGACGATCGGCGGGGGCGAACGCGGTGACGTGGACCCCCGAGGGCTGCATGCAGCGCCCGCAGAACGGGGCCTGCGTCGTCGTCGCGCGGTTCGCGATGGACGCGCTCACGGCCGAGGCGAGCAGCATCCCGCCGACGCCGCCGCCGAGCGCGCCGACCATCTCGAGCTCGCGCGCGATGCCCCGCTGCTCGGAGCGCGCGATCTCGTCGCGCAGGTTGCACCCCCGGCAGACGAAGAAGCCGCCGAGGTCCATGACGAGCTCGCTCGGCTCGGTGGGCGCCCCGCAGCGCTGGCAGGGCTTGAACGCCGCGACCGCGGCGCGGATCTTCGCGGCCTCCGCGCGCGCCGGCTCCTCGGGCACGCCGACCCGGACGAAGTGCGCGACCACGTCGTCGACCGACGCGCCGCGCAGGAACATCCACTTCGCCTCGCCGCGGAGCCTCGTCGGATCCATCGCCGCCGCCTCGTGCTGGAGCGCGACGAGCTCGGTGAGCACCGCGCGCACCTCCTCCGGGCTCTCGCCCTCGCCCACGAAGCGCACGTGGAGCTCGTCGGCGGAGTGCCCCTTCTTGAGGAGCTCGATGGCGCGGCCGCGGAGGGGGGCGCGGCGGAACGGCGATTCCATGGGCGCTGCTTAGCGCTCGATCGGCCGAGGCGCCACGGGCAGGACGTGCCTCCGCGGACGCCACCGCGCGCGCCAAGACGCCGACGAAGAGGCGAAGTGGCGTACCCTCGAGGGATGAGCGTGGTCGAGCCACCCCATGGACCCACGAAGCGAGGCTTCCCCTGGTTCCTCGTCGTCTTCCCGCTGGGAGGGATCGTCGTCTTCCTGGCGATCTGGCAGGTCTTGGCTCCGAGCGATCGGGAGCCGCCCGTGCCCTACACGGACTTCTTGGCGGAGGTCCGCGCTGGGCGCGTCGAGGAGATCGTCATCCGCGACCGCGCCGTCCTCTACCGCACGCGCCCCGTCGACGGCCGACCGGGCGTCTTCAAGGAGACGGTGGGCCCGACGCCCGACCAGCGCATGATCGACTCGCTCAAGCCGGACGATCCGAGCGCGCCGATGCCGAAGGTCGTGCTGGAGAAGTGACCGCGCGGAGGGAGGAGGAGCGCGCAGCGTCGGCGCACACCTCCTACAAAACGACGCGCGGGAGCTGGCGCGATCGACCGCGGCGTGTCAGCGAATAGAGAGGGCGCGCGCACGCTGCAGCTGCGAACGCTCGACCGAGCTACGCATCGCGAAATCCACGAGGAGTCCCGATGTCGTTCGACGCGAGAGCACGGGCGGACCCGTAGTCCGCACCCCATAGGGATTCGGCCTTTGACCCGGCCCGCGCACCCGAGGTCGGGTGCGCCCGACGGTCACCGGTCCATCCCACGTCACGGCGCCCGAGGGCCGGACGAAAACAAGGAGCCACGGGCGACGAGGCGTGCCTCGTCTTCCCGTGGCTCTCTCCATTTTGTCCCGCGCTACGCGTCTTCGAGCGTGCAGACGACCGATCCGAGGCTCGGGGTCTTGCCCTTGAAGTAGTAGCGCAGCGTCTGGCTGTCGCCCTCCTCGAAGCCGATCCGATCGTCGGACGCGAACTGCGCGAGGAAGGGCCGCCCCTCGAGGCTGGGCTCGGTGCCCGACGATCCGTAGCCGAGGAGGAGGTGCGCCGGCTCCTCGGGCATCACCGCGAGGTAGACCTGGTCGTGGTAGCTCTCGCGCTCCTCGTCCGTGAGCTTCAGCCGATCGAACGCGGGGTCCTCGTAGTACGGGAGGGTCAAGACGAGCTTCGGCGTGAGCAGGCCCATCGCCTTCGCGCGCGGCTTCACGCCCGCGATCGGCGCGCCGCCGGCGCCGGCGTGCACCACCTGCCCGACCTCGGCGTAGTCGTCCCCCTCCGGATCGAGCTGTGCGAAGAAGGATAGAAGCCCCTCGGCCGGCAGCACCCCCTCGAGGTCGAGCGGGTGCACCTCGGCGAGCGCGATCTGCGCCACGAAGTGGAGCTTCTTCGGCGGCGCGACCTCGGGCGCCCCGCCGAGCCGCGACGCGCCGGGCGG
>JAEUKG010000748.1 GCA_016794325.1 Myxococcales bacterium
AGCGAGGCGGCGTCGCGACCGGCGGCGCGCTGACGAGATCGTCCGCGATCGGGGGCGGAGGCTCGGTGATCAGTCGCTCGGTGACGCGGCGCGATCCGGTCGGGGTCACGGAGTCGGTCGGGCGCGGGGTGACGTCGCGGAGCTCCGACGACGCGGCGCGCCGGATCGCCTCGCGGCGCAGGCGGATCTGCGCGCCCTTGCGCCGCTGCACCTCGGCGGCGATCTGCTCCTGGGTGATCGTCGGGCCGGTCGCGGTGAGCCAGTCCTCGAGCGCGCGCCGAAGCTCGTCGGCGGACGCGTGGCGGCCCTCCTTCTCGCGCGCGACGGCCTTCATGACGATGCGCTCGAGCTCGGCGGGGTAGCCCGACAGGTGCGCGCTCGGAGGCTCGGGCTCGAGGACCAGCGACTGCGCCGCGACCTGCACGTCGTCGCCCTCGAAGAGGCGCCGCCCGACCGTCATCTCGAAGAGCACACAGCCGAGGGCGTACACGTCGGCGCGGCGGTCCATCGCCTCCGAGCGGAGCTGCTCGGGGGGCATGTAGGCGGGCTTGCCCTTGATGTCGCCGGTGCGCGTCTTGTGCGACTGGTTGAGGGCCTTGGCCACGCCGAAGTCGGTGACCTTCACGAGGCCGTCGATGCCGACGAGGACGTTGTGGGGCGAGACGTCGCGGTGGACGACGCCCATCGGCTTGCCCTCGTCGTCGGTGAGCTCGTGCGCGGCGTGGAGGCCCGCGCACGCGTCGCAGAGGATGCGCGCCGCCATCCGCGGCTCGAAGGTGTCGAGGCCCGCGCCCTCCTCGGCGGTCCGGCAGAGCGCGTGGAGCGACTCGCCGTTGATCCACTCCATCACCATGTAGAGGACGCCGGCCTCTTCGCCGAGCTCGAAGATCCCGCACACGTGGGGGTGGTGGATGCTGGCCGCGATGCGCGCCTCGTCGAGGAACATCTCGCGGGCGCGCGCCTCCTGCTCGATCTCGGGGCGGATGGTCTTGATGGCGACGAGCCGCTGGAAGCCGCCGTGTCCGGAGAGGCGCGCCGCCCACACCTCGGCCATCCCACCCGACCCGATCCGCAGGAGCAGATCGTAACGGCCGAGCCGGGTCAGCGTTCGCGCGGGGGCTTCGGCCGCCGAGGGCATTGCAGCCCTCCAGTCTAGCCGCTCGGGGGGGGCCTCCGCCCGCAATTCCGGGGTGCGGGCCCTCGGGGCTCGACCGCGGGCTCGTCGCGCCCGGCCGCGGCGGCTCGCCCTGACACCGCGCCCCGAGCGCCCAGCGGAAGAAAGTGTAGTCAAAATGGGCACTTGCATCGGTCGCCCGGCGCCGCGGGCCGCCGCCGTGGTAGCGTGAGGCCACGATGGCTTCCGCGCGTGAGAGGGCCGGTGGAGGGGGGCTGGGCGCCGACGAGCTCGCGACCGAGACCGCCGGCCGCCGCTCGGACGGCCCGGCGCCGCTCTTCGTCGTCCGCGTGACCAAGGGGCCGGACACGGGCAAGTCGCTCGTCCTCGACTGGAACGCGACCCCGGAGGTCCGGGTCGGCAAGAGCGCGGCGTCGGAGCTCTGCCTGAGCGATCCCCGCGTGTCGCGGCGCCACCTCGTGCTCCGCCCGGACGGCGATCGCGTCCGCCTCGTCGACACCGCGTCGTCGAACGGGACGCGGGTGGGCGGCGTCACCGTCGTCGAGGCGCGCCTCGAGGGGGGTGAGGTGGTCGACCTCGGCGACTCGTCGCTGAAGCTCGCTCGCGCCGGGTCGCTCGCGGCCGGGGCCGGCGCGGTCGATCATTTCGGCCGGGTGCTCGGCCGGAGCCCGGACATGGTCCGCGTGTTCGGCCTCGCGTCGCGGCTCGCGCCGTCGCCGCTGTCGCTGCTCGTGGAGGGCGAGATCGGGACCGGCAAGGCGCTGCTCGCCGAGGCGATCCACGAGGCGAGCCCGCAGGCGCGCGGGCCGCTCGCGATCTTCGAGTGCGGGGCGGCGCCGTCCGACGAGGAGGCCGCGGCGCTCCTCGGCTCGAGCGGCTCGCTCGCGCGCGCGGCGGGCGGGACGCTCGTGCTCCACGAGGTCGGCAACCTCGCCCTCGCCGCGCAGTCGCGGCTCGCCGCGGCGTTACGCCGCTCGCCCGCGCGCGTGATCGCGACGACGCGCCGCGACCTCGAGGCCGCGGTGAACGACGGCGCGCTGCTCGAGGACCTCCTCTTCCGCGTCGCCGGCGCGCGAATCGCGTTGCCTCCGCTGCGTCGCCGCCCCGGAGACGTGGAGCTCCTCTCGCGGCACTTCTGGCAGCTCTACGGCGGCGCCGGCGAGCCCCCGCGGTCGTTCGTGCTCCTCGCGTCGCGCCACGAGTGGCCGGGCAACGTGCGCGAGCTCGAGCAGGCGGTGGCGCGCCGGATCGCGCTCGGCGACGATCGCGACGCCGCGGGGCCCTCGTTCCGCGAGCTCCGCGGCGGCGGGGATCCCGTCGAGCGCGTGCTCGCGATGGACCTCGCGATGCCGGCCGCGCGGCAGCTCGTGGTGGAGGATTTCGAGCGCCGCTACGTGGAGCGCGCGCTCGACGCCCACGGCGGCAACGTGAGCCGCGCGGCCGCGGCGTCGGGCCTCACGCGTCGCTACTTCCACATGCTGCTCGCGAAGCGCCGCTGACGCGCCGACCCGGCGTCGGGGCGGCGCCGGAGCGCGGAGAACGGGGGTGATCGAAGCGATCACCGTCGTCGCCTGGGAATCGGGCGCGCGGGGGGTGTACGCTGAAGGCATGGATCGCGCGGGGCCGCTCGTGGTCGGCCGCTTCGTGCTCGACGAGCCTCTCGGGACGGGCGGCTCCGCGACCGTCTACCTCGCGGTGGAGCGTCGCGCCGACGGGCCCGCGCTCCGGGCGGTGAAGCGGCTCCACCGCGAGCGAGCGCGGTCTGCGGCGGCGGTCGCGGCGCTCCTCGACGAGGTGCGGCTGACGCGGGGGATCGATCACCCCAACGTGGTGCGCGCGATCGACTTCGTGTCCGACGGCGACGAGCACCTCGTGGTGATGGACTACGTCCACGGGCTCTCGCTCGCGCGGGCGCGGCCGCCGGGCGCGCGGCTCCCGCCGCCGGTCGCGGTGGCGATCGCGATCGACGCCCTCGCGGGCCTGGCCGCCGCGCACGAGACGCGCGGCCCGGAGGGCGAGCTCCTCGGCCTCGTGCATCGCGACATGACCCCCGAGAACGTCCTCGTGGGCGTCGACGGGCGCGCTCGCATCACCGACTTCGGCGTGGCCAAGGCCGAGGGCCGCCTGCAGCACACCACCGACGGCAGCGTGCGCGGAAAGCTCGCGTACCTCGCGCCCGAGCAGGTGGGCGGCGAGGTCTCGGCGCGGACCGACGTCTTCGCGGTCGGGCTCGTGCTGTGGGAGGTGCTCGTCGGCGAGCGGCTCAACCAGGCGCAGAGCGAGGCCGAGGCGGTGGCGTTCGCGCTCGACCCGGCGGTGATCCCGCCGAGCGACCGCGCCCCCGGGGTGCCCGCGGCGCTCGACGCGATCGTGATGCGCGCGCTCGCGGCGGCGCCCGAGCAGCGGTACGAGAGCGCGTCGGAGATGGCGGCCGCGCTCGGTCGCTGCGGCGTGCCCGCGGCCGCCCCGGCGGAGGTGAGCGCGTGGCTGGCGTCGGTCGCGGGGCCGCCGCTCGCGGCCCGGTGGCGGCGCGCCACCCTCGCGCTGGCGCGCGAGCAGAAGGGCGTGCCCACGAACGTCCGCGTCGCCGTCGCCGCCGCCGCGGGCCTCCTCGCGGTCGGCGCGGTCGTGGCGACGTGGCTCGTCCTGAGCCCCTCGTCGATCGCCCCGGCGTCGAGCCCGGCGGCGACGGTGGCGGTCACGTCCGCGCTCGCCGTGCCCCCGCCGCCGCCCTCGATCGCCCCGAGCGCGCCGCCGCCCTCGATCGCCCCGAGCGCGCCGCCGCCCGCCGCGAGCGCGGCTCCACCTCGGCCCAACGCGCCCCCGGCGCGGCCTCCCGCGCGCGGCACCGCGGCCGCGCCGTGCGACCCTCCGTGGGTCGTCGACTCCCGCGGCATCCGCCGGTACAATCCCGACTGCGTTCGATGATCCGGCGAGCTCCTCTCTTCGCGCTCGGGCTGGCGCTCGGGCTCGCGCTCGCGCCTCGGGCGGCGCCGGCGGCGGGCAAGGACCCCTCGAGCTCGAAGCGCTGCATCGACTCCGCCGAGGAGGGACAGCGACTGCGGGCGAACGGCCGGCTCGTGGACGCGAAGTGGGAGCTCCGCCGCTGCACCGCCGCCGAGTGCCCCGCGGTCGTGCGGCGCGACTGCGCCAAATGGGTCGACGAGCTCGACGAGGCTATCCCTACAGTGATAGTTCGGGTGGTCGACGGTCGCGGCCGCGACGTGGTCGAGGGGCGCCTCCTCCTCGACGGAGAGCCGCTCGCGGACCGCATCGACGGGCGCGCGATGCCGATCGACCCGGGCAAACACCGGTTCGCGTGGACCGACGGCAAGGAGCGGATCGAGGAGGAGGCCGTGATCCGCGAGAGCGAGCGCGGCCGCACCCTCGTGTTGCGCGGCGCGAGCGCCCCCGCGGCGCGCCCGCCGCCGGCGGAGCCGCCGTCGGCGCCGGTCCTCGCCCTCGGGCTCGGCGGCGCCGGGCTCGTGTTCGCGACCGCGGGGGCGATCTTCTGGGGGGTGGGCGCGAGCGCGCGCGCCGACATGGAGAGCACGTGCGCCCCCCGCCACGCGTGCAGTCAGGGCGACGTCGATCGCGCGCGGAGCAAGCTCATCGTCGGCGACGTGCTCGTCGGCGTGGGGGTCGTGACCCTCGCCGCGGGCGTCTACTTCTACCTGAAGGGCGAGTCGTCGCCGCCCCCGCCGCGCACCGCCGCCTTCGCGTGGTGAGGCGGCCGCGCCGCGCCGTCACTTGCAGGAGTCGGGAGGGAGGTCGCCGCACGGTGACGGCGGAGTGCCGGCGTCGACGGAGCCGCCCAGCTTGCCCGGCACCACCTCGAGGCCGACGGCGATCGAGAGCGCGTCGCACGCCGCCGACGTGCCGTCGCGCCGCGAGTCTTGGGGGAGGTCGACCGAGTTGCAGGCGGCGGTCTTCGCGTTCGCGTAGGCCGGGCTCCCGGGGCAGAGGCCGAGGCGGGAGATCTCCTCGAGGATCCGCGGGATCGGCATGCGCCCGGCGATCTGCGCGCCGCGCATCCGGAGCCCGCTGCCCGCGGCCTCGATGCGGCCGACGAGCCGCGCGCTCTTGAGCGGCATGTACGCGACCATCCCCGCCGCCGGACCCATGCTCTCCGGGAGGACGAAGCGCAGATCGACGTCGAGCGTCGCGACGAGCACGTTGTCCTTCACGTAGGCGGCGGTGTCGTTGAAGCGCGAGCCGAGCGACCCGGCGGCGAGGAGCTGCTGCTGGTCGACGGCGAAGGCGTCGTTGCCGTCGAAGCGCGGCGAGGCGCCGCCGTCGTCGCCGACGAGCCCGACGACGTTGTAGAGAGAGACGGTGACGTCGGCGTCGTCCGGCCGGCCGTTGTACCCCTGCAGGCGGATGAGCAGGCCGCCCTTCGTCACGTCGAGCGAGTTGATGGCGTCCTCGTCTTGGGGCACCGGGTTGCTGGGGAAGAGCGCGCCGAGGAGCTTGCCCGCCGCGTTGTCGATCCCGGTGCCGCTCACGTCGCAGGGGGCGTCGCGACCCGGCGGGGGCCGGCACGCGGCGGGCTCGGGGCACGTGCAGAGCCCGTCGAGATCCAGGCCGAGCGCCGGAGGTCTCCCCGGCTTGGGCGCGCTCGAGATGAAGCTGAACGTCCGCACCACGCCCACGAGCTCGGTGCTGCCTCCGGTGGTCGACGCCGCGGGCTTGTCGGGCCATCGCCGCGCCTGGCAGGCCTCGCCGACGTAGTCGGGGAAGGTGAGGACGAGCGAGCAGCCGACGGCGGCGGTCGCGGCGAGCCCGACGGCGGCGACCCGAGCGGTGCGTCCTGTCGTCGCGGATCGAAGGGCGCGCATCGTGTCTCGATCGAGAGTAGTCGGAACTCCCATGGGGCGGAAGCGGGACGCAACCACGAGCTGGCGCCGCGGGGGGGCACGACGCCGCGCTCATTCGCAGCCGGGCATCCCCCGAGGCCCGCCGATGAAGCAGGGGAGGCAGACCTCGGTCGGGCCGCACGACGTCCGGAGGAGCGGCATCGTGCTCCGGAGCTGGGCCGCGAAGCAGACGTCGAGGCAGACGCCCGACGCGCCGGCGACGTCGCACTTCACCGGCGCCCCGCCGACGAGGCTCGCGGGCGCGCACACCTTCTCGCCGGGGCAGGAGTCGCGCTGCATGTCGTCCCGCGAGTCCTCGGGGACGCCGTCTTTGGTCATGCACACCCCCGCGCCATGGCAGCAGCGGACGGGGGCGTCGGCGGCGCCGCTCGCGCAGTCGCCGTCGTACACGCCGACCGCGCCGCAGACGCCGGTGTCGGTGCCGTCGATGGGGTTGACGCACGGCGCGCACCGCTCGCTCTCGTCGCAGACGTCGCGCTTGAGCTCGTCTTTGTGCTTCTCGATGTCCTCGATGAGGAGGCTCATGCACGCGCCCGGCTTGCCGCCGATGAAGAACGTGCACGCCTTGAGCTTGCCGCCCGCGGCGCGGAGCACGGGATCGGGGACGCAGGTGCGCCCGTCGCCCTTGCAGGCGGGCAGGCCGGTGAGCGCCGTCCGCTTGCCGTCGTAGCAGTGGCCGCGCCCCTCGCCGCAGGCCTCGAGCTTGGAGAGGTCGGGCTTGGCGAACGAGGAGCCGCAGGTCTTGCGCTCGGTCGCGGCGACGCGCGCCATCGTCACCGTCTCGTGGCGGGTCTCGCCGATCGTGCACGCCGTCACGAGGGCGCCCGTCGCCGCGAGCGCGCCGAGGGCCCTCGGGAGCCGGATCACTTGCACCCCGGGACGCCCTGCCCGCTCACGAAGCTGCACGGGATGCACAGCTCGGTCGAGCCGCAGCTGGCGCGGCCGAGGATCCCGATGCCGCCCGCGAGCTCCATCATGTCGTCGAAGCACTTGTCCATGCACACGCCGTCGCCGAAGCCGCTCTTGCAGGTCACCGGCTTGCCGGACACGAAGGCGGCGGGCACGCACTTGTTGCCGCTCGCGCACGTGTCCCTCTTCGTCTGGTCGCGCTGGTCGGCGGGGATCGCGGTCTCGGGGAGGCACACGCCGTTGCTCACGCCCTTGGTGGTGCAGCACGCGGGCAGCGGCGCCGGGGCGCCGGCGTCGCCGGAGGGCGCGGGCGGCGCGCCGCCGCACGCCTGATCGTAGACGCCGGTCGCCTGGCAGAACGGCGTCGGCGCGTTGCCGTTCGTGGGATCGTTGCAAGGTACACAGAGCTGGCCGTCGCCGCAGACGTCCTTCTTGAGGACGCCTGCGCCTTGCTTCTCGAGCTCGGGGAAGAGCGCCGACGTGACGCAGCCGCCAGGGCCGATGATCGACGTGCAGCTCTTCAGCTTGCCTCCGCCCGCGGTGAGCACCTCGTCGGGCACGCACACCTGGCTCGCGTCGGGGCACGCCGTCATCTGGTCCGCGTACGGCGTCTTCGCCTTGTCGTAGCAGTGGCCCTTGCCGTTGCCGCAGGCGGTGAGCTTGGTGAGGTCGGGCTTGGTGAACGAGGCGCCCTGGCAGGAGCCGCCGCCGCCGGTCGTGTTGCCGCCGCCCTTCGAGTCGGGCTTGCTCGTGGAGCCGCCGTCCTTCGAGGGTGCTTCGGTGGCGTCTTCGGTGGAGACGTAGGTGGGGCTGTCGATGGTGCACGCCGACAGGGCGCAGGCGATCACCCCGAGGACTCCGACGACCATCGTGCCGCGTACGAGCTTCATGTCGACCTCCGACATCGCTCCTTAGCGAGGAGTGTGCCGGCGCCAACTGTCGGATCTTGCTGAAGAAGCGCTGGTGAGCGCGCCACCCCTGGGGCCCGGTTCGGGGGTCCGGGAGGTGTGAAGTCGCGCTTCCCAACGGGAGCGGCCAGAGCACACTGCTCGCAACCGACGCTGCGTGTCACCACCCTCGCGCTCCCAGTTGACTCGTGACGTGGCTCCGCTGGCTGACCGAATGCAAGCTCGCGCGAAGGGCGAAGAGCGAAGGGCGAAGCCGAACCTCCTCGTTTCCCGAACCTCGTTTCCCGAACCCGAACGCGAACCCGAACGGTTCGAGCTCGCGAGCGGTCAAGGCGGCTCGGGCGCCACGGGGCCCGGTCAGCGGATGAGCCCTGTGAGGAGCGCGTAGATCCGATCTGCGCGGGCGCTGACGGCGTCCGCGGCCTCGGCGGTGGAGTCGCCGGCGAGCGCGGCGATCTCGACGGCGGCGGCGGCCTCGACGCACTCGCCGCGCGCGATCGCGTACACGCGGGCCTTGTCGGCGGGGCTGATCCGGCCGGTGGCCTCGGCGGTGTTGAGGCACGCGCTCTTGGCGGCGCGGAGGGCCTGATCGCGGAGCTTGGGGTCGCGGACCTCGGCGGCGCGCACCGCGAGCAGGAGCTCGGTCGCGACGCGGTAGGCGACGAGGTGGTGGTGAGGGAGTCGAGAGCGGGTGGACGGCTTGGTGTCGGTCATGCCCGTTCCAGCGAACGATCCGTGACAGCGGGAATGTGTGTAATCTGCATTCGTGGCGCGGCTGGCGCGGAGCGTTCGCGTGAGGGCTGATCGACACCAAGGCGCCCGCCCACGGCGCGCCCGAGCCTGCGGGGGCCGCGTGGGGGAGGGGCTCGCTCGGGCTCACCCGACTCTCGACGCGTCCTCGGCGGCGTCAAGGCTCGCAGAGCGATCGGTTCGCGCTCGGGTTCGAGTTCGGGGGCAGAGGGTAGGGGCAGAGGGTTGAGGGACAGAGGTTTGGGGCAGGCTCCCCGGAACCTTTTCCCCGAACCGCTCTCCCCCAACCCTCTTTCCCCGAACATCTTTCCCCGAACCCGAACGCGACCCAACGGTTCGATCTCGCGCGCGGGCAAGGGCGCTCGGGCGCCAGCAGGCGATCAGCGGATGAGGCCCGTGAGCAGAGCCTCCGAAGGCGCTAGGGCGGCTGGCTCAGCGGCGGGACGTCGGGGAAGCGCTTCTCGAGGGCGTCGGCGCGGCGCCCGCCTTCGCCGGCGTGGAGCCACTTCAGGCGACCGATGGCCGCGCGCGCCTCGGGCGTCGCGCTCGTCGTGGCGAAGGTGGCGCTGTATTCGCGCACCGCGCACTCGAGGAGCGCGTCGAGCACGGGCGCGTGGATCGGAGACGGCGCGCCGTCTCCCCGCGTGCGCGCGCCGCGCGCGCGGTCGCAGGCCGCGCCGCGCTGGAGCGGGGTCGCGCCGCGGGCGCTGAACCGCGGCCCCTCCTCCGCCATGCGGTCGCTCGTGCGGAGGAGGTCGACGATGGCGGGCAGGCGCCGCGCCGGCGGGCCGAG
>JAEUKG010000810.1 GCA_016794325.1 Myxococcales bacterium
CCTTGTGCACCGCGACGATGCGGTAGGTGGCGCCGTCGAGGCGGAGGATCTCGAGCGTGCGCGCGAGCGGGTCGACGAGCCAGAGGTGCGCGACGCGCTCGTTCGCGTAGATGGGCGCCTTGTCGGCGCGGTCGAGCGCGGCGGTGGAGGGCGAGAGGACCTCGGTGACCCAGTCGGGCGCGAGGGTGAAGAAGGGCGCGTGCGGCATCTCGGGCATGCGCTCGCGGCGCCAGCCCGCGAGGTCGGGCACGAGCACGTCGTCGCCGAAGTGGAGCTCGGGCTCGTCGAGGATGATCCAGCCGCCGGGGCCACCCCGCCCGCGCTTGAACGGCGGCCCGAGCTCCTCGCCGATCGCCGACGCGGCGGCGGCGTGCGGGCTCGCCGGGCGCGGGTGCACGTGGAGGACGCCGCCGATGAGCTGCCCCACCATGTTCGGGGGCAGCGCCTCGATGTCGGCGTACGTGGCGCCGGGGCGGGGCTTCGCTACCATGAGGTGATTGTACGTCAGGCGCGGCGCCCGCGGGAGCGCGGCGCGCGTGGCCGTTCACTCTCGAGAGTGAACGGCGGGGCGTCGGCCGCGGCGGACGAGGAGCGCCGCGAGGAGCGCGGCGATCGCGCCGAGCCCGCTCGCGCCGCCGGGCGGCGCGTCGCCGTGCGCGCAGCGGCTCTTCTTCGCGGGCTCCACCGGCGCCTTCGGCGTCGTGTCGGCCACGGTGCGCGGCGGCGGCGGAGGCGTGTAGGGCTCGGGCCGCCGCGAGCCGTCCTTCAGGATGGCCTCGTTCTTCTTCACCTCGATCTCGAACGCGTCGTCGGTCAGGCGCGTGATGCGGTACACGCGGTCGACCGATCTCACCGGAGACGACGCCTCGACCAATCCGGGCCCGCTCAGCGAGACGCTCGCGCGGAGGGCGCCCCGGGGCGGGGTGAAGAGCTCCACGACGGCGCCGTCGTCGCCGTGCGGCAGCGCCTTGGGCCTCGGATCGAGCTTGTCGTAGTCCGCCCGCTTCATCGCGTGGAGGTGGGCCGGAGCCCCGCGCGAGCCCGCCGGCGCCATCAGGTTCGTGAGCCCCTTGCCCGGCTCGAGGCGGTACGCGACGAGGCCGTTCGACGTGGGGTACACGAAGAAGACGCGATCGGGATAGTCGCCGAGGTTCTCGACCGTCATCGTGTACCCGACGCCCCGCTTCCCGTCCGGGATCGCGTCGGCGTGGGCGCGCGCGGCGAGGAGCGACGAGGACAGCGCGAACCACGCGGCGGCGCGTCGAGGGCTCATCGGCTCATCGTAGCGCGCCGCCGTTCACTCTCGAGAGTGAACCGTCACTCCTTGGCGGCGGCGAGGGCGGCCTTGGCGAAGGCCGCGAGCTGATCGACGGGGACGTCGCAGCGGAGGACGGCGGCCGGGCGCGCGGCGACGAGCGCGATCTCGCAGCGGTCGGTGGCGCGCCCGCGCAGGGCGCGGTCGAGCGCTCCGGCGAGGTCGCGCTCGGCCGCGGTGGTGGTGAGGCCGCGGCGCTTCTTGCCCTTGGCGGCCGCGGCGTCGGCGCTCTTCTGGCGGAACGCGCGCGCGGCGCCGCGGAGCTGGGACGCCGTGGCCTTGCCGGGATCGACCGACGGAGCGCCGGGGACGCGGAGCTTGCCGCCGCGCGCGAGCGACGCCGGCGTATCGGCGGCGGGGGTGGCCTTCGCGAGGGCGACGAGCTCGATGGCGCGCGTCTGCCCGACCTCGAGCGCCTGGCTCCGCGTCATGCGCTCGACGACGGCGATGAGCCCGGCCGCGAACGACGCCGCGACGCGGAGCTTGAGCCGGCACAGCGCGTCGAACGACGCGACCTCGAGGGCCTCGAGCATCTCGGGCTCGCGGAGGCGCTTCAGGATGACGCCCATGTCGTAGAAGGCGTCCTCGACGACCTTCTTCTTCACGCGGAAGTCGGCGAGGAGCGCGATCGCCTCGGCGCGGGCGAGCCCGCGGGACGCGGCGGATTTCTTCGCGGCGTTCTTGGCGAGGGCGGGGGGGAGCTCGGTG
>JAEUKG010000838.1 GCA_016794325.1 Myxococcales bacterium
TTCGTGCCCGTGATCGCCTGCCTCGGCGCCGACGCCGAGGGCCACGTCTTCAACATCAACGCCGACGTGGTCGCGAACAAGGTGGCGATCCTCCTCGACGCGCGCGCGCTCGTCCTCGTGAGCGACGTCCGCGGCGTGCTCCGCGACGTCGCCGATCCGTCGTCGCGCATCCCCCGCCTCACCTACGCCGAGGGCAAGGAGGCGATCGAGGACGGGATCATCACCAAGGGGATGATCCCGAAGATCGAGGAGTCCTTCGCCGCGATCCGCGAGGGCGTGCGCGCGGTGCACGTCGTCGGCAAGCTCGCGCCGGGCGAGCTCGTCCGCGAGGTCGACGAGCCGGGCTCCGTCGGCACCGTCCTCGTGCCCTGAGGCGGAGCGGCCGACGCTCCACGCCCGAGGACGCGACGGGCGCGGCGCGCCGCTCGGCGCCCCCGCCCTTCGATCGCCCCGAGGCGGCGCGCAACTGCCCGCGCCGCCTCACGTTTTCGGCGCTACTTCGTGCCCGCGGAGCCGCCGGCCGAGCCCGACGCCGTCGCGCTCGCCTTCACGTTGATCGAGACGTCGACGTCGGCCTTGAGCATCCCGCTCGCCGCGATCGCGCCCTTGAAGGTGTCGCCGAGGCACGCGGTGATCTTGCCGCCGATGACGCCCGCCTGGGCCGGGTTGCCGCTCGTCTTGGCGATCTCGGTGACGCTCGCCTGGACGCCCTCGACCACGGCCTTGCCGTTGACCGCGAGCTTGGCGGCGCGGTCGCCCATGCCCATCGCGAGCTTGAGGATGATCGGGAGGTTCTTCTCGATCGTCGCCTTGAAGGTGTCGGCGAGCTTGGCGTCGGCCGCGCCCGTCACCACCACGCCGACCTGCGCCGGCTTGCAGTCGAGCTTCGCGTTGACCTTGGCGTCGCAGTGGCCCTTGCAGTCTGCGCTCATCTCCGGCGGCTTGACCTCGCCGGTGCACTTCGGCTCCTTGAAGTCGGCCGAGCACTTCCCGGTGCAGGTGCCGTCGCACTGCGCCTGGGCCTTGAGCTGGCAGCTGCCGCCGCACTTGCCCTTGCACTCGCCCTTGACGTTGCCGCCCTCGCACTTGCCCTCGCACTTGCCCGCGCAGGCGCCGGTCGCGTTCTTGCCGTCGCACTTGCCCTTGCACGTGCCCGAGCACGAGCCGCTGACCTCGGCGTCGCAGGTGCCGTTGCACTCGCCCTCGCACTTGGCCGCGGCCTTGAGATCGCAGGTGCCCTCGCACTTGGCGTCGCACTGGCCCGAGAGCTTGCCGGGCTCGCACTCGACCTTGGCCTTGCCGCCCGAGAGCTTGGCGTCGCACTTGGCGGCGCAGTCGGCCATCACGTTCATGTCGGCGTCGCAGCGCGGCGGCTTCACGTTGACCGCGATCTGGGCCTTGGCGCCGAGCTTCGCCTTCACGTCGTTCATCGCCTTGATGGCGAGGTTGCACGCCTCGGTGCCGTCCTTGGCCTCGCCGGCGGCCCCGAGGTCCTTGGCGATGCCGCCGCACGCGGCCTTGAGGTCGGCGTCGACGCCGTCGGCGAAGCCCTTGAGCTCCACCGCGGCCGCGGTGCCGGCCTTGAGCTTCGCGCCCGCCTCGGCGTTGATGTTGAAGTTCTTCGCGAAGTCGAAGGCCATGATCGCCTCGACGTCCTTCGTGTCGGGGCAGCTGCCGCCGATCGCGCCGCCGGTCGCCTTGTTGGCCTCCGCGAGGCCGGCCTTGGCGGCGCCGCAGTTGGCGAGCAGGGGGCTCGCGAGGAGGAGCATCCCGATGGGCAGAGCGGCGGCGAGTCGGCGGCGGTTCATGAGCATCCTCCCGAGGGCGAAAAAGGTCGGTTTTCGCGCGCTCTTACCACGCTTGCCCTCCGGTGACCATGAGGCTAATTCGACCGCGTGGCTGCTTCACCTCGCGACGTCGTCGTGTGCGACACGGGCATGGGCAACGTGTTCAGCGTCGTCCGCGCCCTCGAGCACGTCGGCGCGAGCGGCGTCGTCGTGTCCGCCGATCCCGACGTCGTCCGCCGCGCGCCGCGCCTCGTCTTCCCCGGCCAGGGCGCGTTCCGCGACTGCGCCGCCGCCCTCGAGCGGGGCCTCGGCGCCGCCGTCCGCGAGTCGATCGCGCGCGGCGCCCCGTACCTCGGGATCTGCCTCGGCCTCCAGGCGCTCTTCGCCTCGAGCGAGGAGGCCGCGGGCGCGGCGGGCCTCGCGATCTTCGAGGGCACCGTCGCTCGCCTCCGCGGCGGCCCCGACGAGCACGGCGGCTCGCTCAAGATCCCCCACATGGGCTGGAACACCGCCCGCCCGACGCGCCCGCACCCCGTCCTCGGGCCCGAGGCCCACTACTACTTCGTCCACAGCTACGCCGTGCGCCCGAGCGACCCCGGCCTCGTCGCCGCGACGACGAGCTACGGCGAGGACTTCGTGAGCGTCGTCGCCAAGGACAACGTCCTCGCCTGCCAGTTCCACCCCGAGAAGAGCCAGCGGGCGGGCCTCGGCCTCCTCGGCCGGTTCATGAGCATGTAGGTTGCATGGATCTCTTCCCCGCGATCGATCTCTTCGAAGGCAAGGTGGTGCGGCTCCACCAGGGCCGCTACGACGCGGTCACGGTGTACGACCGCGATCCGGTCGCTCGCGCCCGGTCCTTCTCCGGCAAGACGCCGCGCCTGCACGTCGTCGACCTCGAGGGCGCGCGCGAGGGGCGCCCGGTGCAGCGCGAGCTCGTGCGCGCGGTGCTCGAGGCGTTCGGCCCCGGGGCGCAGGTCGGCGGCGGGGTGCGCGATCGCGCGGCGTTCGAGGCCTACCTCGCGCTCGGCGCGGAGCGCGTGGTGCTCGGCACCGCCGCCGCCAGAGACACCGCCCTCGTGCGCGACCTCGCGAGCGCGCACCCCGGCGTCGTCGTCGTCGCCGTCGACGCCAAGGACGGCGTGGTCGCGACCGACGGCTGGCTCACGTCGAGCGGCGTGACCGCGATCGAGCTCGCCAGGGCGTTCGCCGATCGGCCGATCGCGGGCGTCCTCTACACCGACATTGCGAGGGACGGCACCGGCGCGGGCCCCAACGTCGAGATGACCGCGCGCCTCGCCCGCGAGGCCAAGGTCCCGGTGATCGCCTCCGGCGGCGTCGCCACCCTCGACCAGCTCCGCGAGCTCGCGCGCCACTCCGGCATCACCGGCGCGATCGTCGGGCGCGCGCTCTACGACGGCTCGATCGACCTCGGCGACGCGATCGCCGCCTGCCGCGGCGCCTGATCGGGCCGGCGCCCCACAGCACCGCGG
>JAEUKG010000848.1 GCA_016794325.1 Myxococcales bacterium
GGTGTGGGTCCGGAGTGCAGCCACGGTCGCGCCCGACCCGCGCCACTGGCGGGGGAAGACAGGAGGAGGCTCTGTATCGTATGAATCGAGGTGGGCGCCGTCACACGACGTGTGGTGGCCGCGCTCGCCTCTGCTCGATTCGAAGCTGTGACCTCGAAAGCGGGGGTTGTCAAAGGTCACACCGAAGTTTTGTCGCACTCGAAGCGCCGTCCTCCACCTCAGACCACCGAGCCTCCGAACGTCCATGGCCCGCGCGCCCGCCCACAAGGCCAAGAAGGCCAAGAAGGAACCCTCGATGAAGAAGAGCAGCGCAGCGGCGGTGGCTCGCGCGAGCGGACGCACGTCGCGGATCGCTCCCAAGGCCGAGGCTCCGCCGCCCGAGAGCATCGCCCCCGCGGCCGTCGACGACGAGATGCTCGACGACGAGGCGGGCCCGGTCTCTCTCTCGCCCGACGCGCCCGATTCGCCGGACTCGCCGGGCCCGGACGTCGACCTCGCCGTGCTCGAGGACGAGTTCGAGGAGGTCGCCGAGGGTGCCGCCGCGGAGGCGGAGAGCGACGGCGAGGACGAGCCGGTGCGCGCGCCGCGGACGAAGGGCGACGAGGCCGGTGGCGACTCCATGCTCGCGCGGTACTTCCGCGAGATGGCCACACACACGGTGATGGGGCCCGAGGAGGAGCTCGAGACCGCGGTCGACGTCGAGGTCGCCGAGGTCGGTCAGTGGATGGCGATCCTCTCGTACATCCCCGCCGCCGAATACGCGGTCGACTCGCTCGAGCGCGATCTCCCCACCGGCGACGACGCGATCGAGGTCCCGCAGATCGCCGAGCTCCGCAAGCTGTTCAAGGCCTACAAGAAGGCGAAGAAGCTCACCCGCGAGCAGGAGAAGAAGTACCGCACGACGTGCGAGGCGATGGCCCGGAGCATCCGGCTCGCCGACAGCGACCGCCTGTGGCTCCAGCACGCGGAGCAGGTGGTGCGTGGCCTCGGCGCGCCCGACGAAGGCGCCGAGGACGCGACCGACGACGACGGTCTCGCGAAGGTGCCCGACTCCGGGCTCGCGCTCGCGTCGCCGCGGGTGCCGATGGGCCCCGCCTACGCGAAGTACCTCGACGACCTCTCGGCCGCAGCGCTCCACGCGAAGCGGGTGAAGAACAAGTTCGTGAAGGCGAACCTCCGCCTCGTGGTGTCGATCGCTCGGCGCTACAACCGCGGTCGGCTCCCGCTCATCGACCTGATCCAAGAGGGCAACATCGGCCTCATGAAGGCGGTGGAGCGCTTCGATCACTCGCGCGGCTACCGCTTCTCGACGTACGCGTCGTGGTGGATCCGGCACGCCATCAGCCGCGCCCTCGCCGACAAGGGGCGCGCGGTCCGGATCCCGGTGCACATGCTCGACACCCACAACCGGGTGCAGCGCGCGACGCAGGCCGTGATCGCGCGCACCGGGCGCGATCCGACGCTCGCCGAGCTCGAGCACGAGACCGGCATCCCCCAGGAGAAGCTCGACAAGGTGAAGGGCGCCTGGGCCGAGACCCCGTTCTCGCTCGATCGCCCCGTGGGTGACGAGGACGGCCGGAAGTTCATCGACTTCCTCCAGGACGAGCAGCATCTGTCGCCCTTCGAGACGCTCCTCTCGCAGAAGTGGGGCGAAGAGGTGCGGCGCCTCCTCGGGACGCTCACGCCCATCGAGTCGCGCATCATCCGCTGGCGCTTCGGCCTCGACGACGAGGACGAGCTGACGCTCAAGGAGATCGGCGACAAGTACAACCTGTCGCGCGAGCGCATCCGCCAGCTCCAGGAGCAGGCGCTCAGCAAGATCCGCAAGCACATGCGCGACTGACGCGGCCGCGCGCCAGCCGTCCGACGTTGTGCCCCTACGGCGTGCGGACGCAGATCCGCCCGACGAGGGCGATGTCCGCGCACACCGGCAGCGCGCCTTTGCACTGCGCCGCCGTCGTGCACTCGTCGGAGCAGTAGAACGCCGTCCCGCTCGCCGGGCCCTCGACGCAGAGCGAGCTCTCGCAGTCGTTGCCGTCCTTGCACGTGTCGACGCCGTTCTTCCCCGTCCCGCGCGGGCCCGTCTTGCACACGCACCCCGCCGACTCCGAGCACTCGCAGCGCTCGGCCGACGGGCACTCGCGGTTGAACGCGCACGCCTTCCCCGACCCGCCGCCGTCGGGGACCGGAGCGTCGGGCTTGGCGTCGGCGCCGCCGTCGCCGGCGCCGCTCGAGCCGCTCGAGCCCCCGGACGAGGACGACGAGGACGACGAGGACGACGACGCCCCGGCGTCGCCGGCCGCGGGGGGATCGCTCGTCGACGAGCACGCGGTGAAGGCCACGACCGCCGTGGCGGAGAGCGCTACGAAGAGGTTCGATTTCGCCACGGCCGTCATCGTCCTGACCATTGCTCCTTGTGGATCTTGGCGACGAGCGAGTCGGTGGCGGCGCGGGCCGCGCTCCCCTTCCCGCTCACCTTGTTGAAGAAGATCGCGAACGCGATCGGCCCCTTGCCGGGGGGCCCGAGGACGTAGCCGGAGAGCGCGATGACGTCGTCGAGCGTCCCCGTCTTCGCCCGGACGGCGCGGGTGTGCTTGAGCGAGACGAAGCGCCGGTGGAGCGTGCCGTCGACGCCGCCGATCGCGAGCTGCGACACGAGCTCGGGCCCGACGCCGGGCTCCCGGTACGCCCAGCGGAGGAGGTCGGCGGTGGCCTTGGCGGTGACGCGGTTGGCGTCGTAGAGGCCCGAGCCGTTCTTGATGACCATCCCCTGCTCCCACAGCCCGTTCTTCTCGAGGAGCTTGGTGACGACCTCGGCGCCGCCTTCGCTCTTGCCGGGGCGGCCCTTGGCCTCGGCGCCGAGCGTCTTGAAGATCGTCTCGGCGTAGAAGTTGTCGCTGTTCTTCCCGACCGGGAGGAGGATCTCGGACAGCGGAGCCGACTCGTGGCGGGCGAGCACGACGCCCTTCTCGCGGGAGCCGAGCTTCACCTCGCCCGACACCTTCACGCCGACCTCCTCGAGGACCGCCTTCAGCGCGTAGCCGGCGAGGAGCTGCGGATCTTCGACGCGGCGCGTGTAGCGCACGAGCTTCGAGCCCGAGGCGATCGACCCCGACACCTTCGCCGAGAGGCGCCGACCGGAGGGCGTCAGGGTGAGGACGACGTTGTCGGCGCCGGCCTCCGACGTGCTCACCGTGCCGTCGACGTCGACGAAGCCGGGCGGGTCGAAGGTGACGTGGGCCGGGGAGCCCTCGGCGCCCGGGCGCACCGTCATCGTCACCGTGTTCTCGTTCACGGACACGGCGGAGATCGGCGCTCGGAACGACGCCCACTCGTTGGGCTTCTGCTCGTAGGCCGGCGGCGTCGTCGACTCGTCGAAGAAGCGCTGATCGACCACGACGTCGCCGTCCACCCGACGCGCGCCGTGGGCCTTGAGCTCGGCGGCGAGCGCGTAGAGATCGGCGGTCTTGAGCGAAGGGTCGCCCTGCCCGCGCAAGACGAGCGAGCCTTGCACCGCGCCGCCCTTGAGCACGCCGGAGAGCGTCGCCACGAAGCGGTGATCGCCGTGGAGGGTGGCGAGCGCGGTGACCGCGGTATAAACCTTGGCGTTCGACGCCGGGTTGAGGGCAAGATGCTCGTCGTGGCCCGCGAGCAGCCGCCCCGAGTCGACGTCGACGATCGCGATGCCGACCTGCGCGTCCTTGAGGGCGCGATCGTTCACCGCGGCCTCGACCATCGCCTCGAACGCGGGCGAGCCGGCCGCGCGGGCGCCGCCCGCGTCGGGGACCTGGGTCGCGGCGTCGCCAGCCGAGAGCGTCGCGAGCGCGAGCACGACGGCGGAGGCGAGGCGGCTCGGGCGCATGGACGTCTTCTTACGCCGCCCCGCGGCTCGTGCAAAGAGGCAGCGCGCCCGCGGGCGCCGCGCCGCCCGAGCCTCGCGGCGCTCGCCCTCGCGATCGCCTGCGCCGGCGGCTGCGGCGGGCGCCGGGCCCCCGCGTCCGATCGGCCGCTCGAGGTGCTCGTGCCCAACGACGTCG
>JAEUKG010000742.1 GCA_016794325.1 Myxococcales bacterium
GACGCCGGGCGCCAAGGGCGGCGGGGCTCCGCCCGCGCCCGTCGCGACCGCCGACGCCGGCGCTCCGGCGCCCCCGCCCCCGCCGCCCGCCGTGCTCCCGGAGGACGCGACCCCGCCGGTCGCCCTCGAGAAGGCGATGCCAGCCTATCCCGAAGAGGCTAGACAGCAGAGCGTCGAGGCGATCATCGGCGTGAGCTTCGTCGTCGAGGAGGACGGCACGACCTCCGACGTCCGCGTGGTGAAGGCCTACAGCCACCCGCTGTTCGACGACGCGGTGATCGCCGCCGCGAAGACCTGGAAGTTCAAGCCCGCGACGCTCGAGGGCAAGCCCATCCGCGTCCGCCGGCTCGTCCGCGTTCCGTTCCGACTGAGGACCCAATGACAACCGCGAGGTCGACATGAGCTTCAACCCTCTCCACATCTGGGCCTCCATGGGCCTCATGAGCAAGATCGTCGCTTCCTTCTTGCTCCTCATGGCGGCGGCGAGCCTGGCCGTCGTCGTCGAGCGCTGGGTGGCCCTCGTCCGCGGCCAGTCGGCGACGCGCCGCTTCCTCGCCGCGGTGATGCCGCTGCTCGAGCGCGGCGAGATCGCCACCGCCGCCCAGCTCGCCGACGACTCGCGCGTCTCGCCCTTCGCCCGCATCGTGGGACCGGTGGCGCGCAAGATGATCCGGACCGACCGCGGCGAGCTCTCGCCGCTCGAGCTCGCCCGCCGCGAGTCCGAGCGCCAGAAGGAGGCGGTGAGCGGGGAGCTGCGGCGCGGGCTCGGCGTCCTCGCGTCGGTGGGCTCGGTCGCCCCCTTCGTCGGGCTCCTCGGCACCGTCGTCGGCATCATCACCGCGTTCCAGGGCATCGCCGCGACCGGCTCGGGCGGCCTCGGCGCCGTCTCCGCCGGCATCGCCGAGGCGCTCGTGGAGACCGCCCTCGGCCTCCTCGTCGCCATCCCCGCCGTCCTCCTCTTCAACCAACTCAACGCCAAAATCACCAACGTCGAGAGCGCGCTCGCGCGCGGCATCGGCGAGCTCCTCGACGAGCTGGAGAACTCCCATGGCGATCGCGACTCCGGCGAGCTCGAGAAGGCAGCCTGAGCCCGAGATCAACGTCACCCCGCTGGTCGACGTCGTCCTCGTGCTCCTCATCATCTTCATGGTCATCGCGCCCGCGCTCGAGCACGGCGAGCGCGTCGAGCTCCCGTCGATCCTCAACGTGGACCCGAAGCCCAAGCAGAAGCTCGATCCCGTGACGGTGACCATCGGCGGCACCGGCAACCTCTACCTGGAGAAGGAGCCGCTCGACCAACCGACGCTGCTCGCGCGCCTCGACGCGATCCACGCCGCCGAGCCCGATCGGAAGATCGTCCTGAAGGGCGACGGCGCGGTGCCCTACGCCAAGGTGCGGGGCCTCTTCGCCGTCATCCAGGACCGCGGCTACTCGGGCGTCTCGCTCCAGGTGCAGAAGAAGAAGGGCCAGGGGCCCGAGAGCGCGGAGGAGTGACGTGGGCATGACGACCTCGGGCGCCGGCAAGAAGGGCCAGGCGACCCCGCAGATGAACGTGACCCCGCTGGTGGACGTCGTCCTCGTCCTCCTCATCATCTTCATGGTGGTGACGCCGCTGCTCTCGAAGCAGATGTGGCTCAACCTGCCGAAGAAGGACGACACCAACGCCCCGCCGCCCCAAGACGACACGAGCATCGTCCTCAGCGTCGACAGAGCCGGGGTGATGAGGGTCAACCGCGTCGAGATGTCCGAGGCCGAGCTCCCCGAGCGGCTCCGCCGCCTCCTCGCCGCCAAGGATCAGAAGGTCGTCTTCTTCGACGCCGACGACGAGGCCCCCTACGCCGCGACCGTGCACGCGATGGACCTCGCCAAGGCCGGCGGGGCGACGAACATCGCGATCCTCACCGAGAAGATCCAGTGAAGCGCG
>JAEUKG010000874.1 GCA_016794325.1 Myxococcales bacterium
TCCGGCACCCAGGTCTTCGGCGGCTCCACCGGCTTCGGGGGCAGCGCGCTCTTGCGCGATCACGCGAGCCGCGGCGAGTCGCCGAGCTCGCCGTCTCGGCACCCCACCCCCCACGGCGCGTCGACGCCGGCGTGGACCTCGCACGCCATGACGCCGGTGGCGATGCCGAAGGCCCAGGCCGAGCGCCACCTGTGGCGCTACGCCGCGCTCGCGGGCGCGGCGATCCTCTTCCTCGCCGGCATGTCGGCGGTGGTCTACCAACAGCGCGGCGCGCGCCCGGCGGAGCCTCTCGAGCCCGAGCCGTCGGCGCCCGCGACGACGCCCACCGTCGCCGCGACGCCGAGCACCTCCGCGAAGCCTCCGCCGACCGAGCAGCCGGCGCCGTCGGCCACGCCCACCGGTCCGATCGCCCCGAGCGTGAGGCCGACTGGCGGCGGGCGGCCCCGCCCGCGCCCGACCGTGAGCGCGACCCCCTCCGCGACCGCGGCGCCCACCGCGACCGGCCCCGACATCCCGGACACGCGGCAATGAGCTCCATCGAGGTCGTCCGCACCGTCCACGACGGCGAGCGCGCGCTCGTGCTGCGCCGTCGCGGCGCGCACCTCGAGCTCGTGATCGGCAACGTGGTGTTGCTCTCGGACGCGGCCCTCGAGACGGAGCGCGCGTTCGGCGCCCTCGCCGGCGCCGCGCCCGGGCCTCGGCCGCGCATACTCGTGGGAGGGCTCGGCTTCGGGGCGACGCTCGTCGGCGCGCTCGCCGCCCTCGGCGACGACGCGGAGGTGCAGGTGGCGGAGCGCGTCGCCGGCGTCGCCGAGGTGGCCCGCGACCACGCACTCGCCGCCCAGTGGACGTCGGACCCGCGGGCCCGGGTGATCGTCGGCGACGTGGCCGCGACGATCGCGGCGCGGGACGATTGGTCGGCGATCCTCCTCGACGTCGACAACGGCCCCGAGTGGGCGTCGTTCCGCGACAACGCGAAGCTCTACACGCCGAGCGCGGTGGCGGCCATCGCCGCCCGCCTGCGCCCGGGCGGAATCTTCGCGGTGTGGAGCGGCTACCCCGCCGACGGCTTCACGCGCACGCTCCGCGGCGCGGGGCTCACCCCCGAGATCGTCCCTCTGCGCGAGGGGCCGTCGGGCCACGAGCGCGTGCGCGCTCGCGCCTACGTCGGGCGCAAACGCGTGTAATATACACGCAATCCGTGCGCCGGCGCGCCGACGACCGCGCTCACGGCCGCGCCCGTTCTCCTGGTAGGATCGGGGCTACGCCCATGGCCGACGCGTCCTTCGCCAAATCGCTCTTCTTCGGGGTCATCGCCGAAGAGACCATCGTCCCCTACCCCGTCATCGCGCGGGTGGAGCAGGACCGGACGATGGCGCTCCTCGACAAGACGCGCAAGCTCTGCGACCGCGAGGTCGACTCGCGGGCGATCGACGAGCGGGGCGCGATCCCGGAGGCGCTGGTCGCGGGCTTCCGCGACCTCGGCCTCTTCGGGCTGTCGATCCCCGCCGGCCACGGCGGCGGCGGGTTCTCGGTGAGCGCCCAAGCGCGGGTCGTGGAGGAGCTCGCCGAGATCGACTCCGCGGTCGCGACCATGCTCGGCGGGCACCTCTCGATCGGCACCGCGGGTCCCATGCTCTTCGGCAAAGACGAGCTCCGCGCGCGGCTCTTGCCGCGGATGGCCCGGGGCGAGGTCATCGGCGCGTTCGCCCTCACCGAGCCCGGCGCCGGGAGCGACGCCGCCGGCATCCAGACGCGCGCCGAGCCCACCGCCGACGGCTACGTGCTCAACGGGACGAAGAGCTGGGTCACGAGCGGCGACGTCGCTGGCCTCTACACCGTCTTCGCGCGCACCTCACCGCCGGAGGAGGACGCGAAGCCGAAGATCACCGCCTTCGCCGTCGAGCGCACGGGCGCCGTCGTCCCCGGAAAGAGCGAGCCCAAGCTCGGCATCCGCGGCTCGTGGTCGGGCGACGTCCGGCTGGTGGGCGCGGCCGTGCCCGCCGGCAACGTGCTCGGCGAGATCGGCAAGGGCTTCAAGGTCGCGATGGAGCTCCTCATCCGCGGGCGGCTGATCCTGGCGGGGAGCTGCATCGGATCCTGCAAGCGCCTGGTGAAGCACGCGGTCGATCGCTGCCGCACCCGCAAGGCGTTCGCGCGGCCGATCGGGGAGTTCGGCCTCATCAAGGACAAGATCGCCCTCATGATGGCGGAGACGTACGCGCTCGAGAGCGCCGTCTACCTCACCACGGGGATGGTGGATCGCGGGGTGGAGGATTTCTCGGTCGAGAGCGCGATCTGCAAGGTGCTCGGCTCCGAGGTGCTCCTCCGCACCGCGCACGAGGCGCTGCAGATCGCGGGCGCGCAGGGCTACATGTCGTCGCAGCCGTACGAGCGCATCTTGCGCGACGCGCGCGTGCTCCCGATCTTCCAGGGGACGAACGAGATCCTCCGCTGCTTCATCGCGCTGTCGGGGATGCAGGGCCCGGGGCGGGAGATCTCCGAGGTGTCGCGCGCGCTCCGCGAGCCGGTGAAGGGCTTCGGGCTCCTCAGCGACTTCGCGCTCCGCAAGGCGCGGTCGGCGCTCGGCCGCGAGCGCTTCGGCCGCGCGCACCCCGTGCTCGCGCGCGAGGCCGTCATGGTCGAGGAGTACGCGCAGGACCTCGCGCGCAGCGTCGACAAGGTGATGCGCAAGCACGGCCACAACATCGCCGAGATGCAGTACACCCAGCGGCGCGTCGCCGACATGGTCATCGACCTCTTCGCGACGAGCGCGGTCATCGCGCGCACGACCCAGGCGATCCAGAAGAAGGGCGAGGAGGGGTCGCGCCGCGAGATCGACCTCACCGCGATCTTCGCGGCCAGCGCCGAGAAGCGGCTCGCGGAGCAGGTGCGGTCGTTCGACAAGAACGACGACGAGCTCCGCAAGGCGGCGGCGGCGCGCGCCTACGTCGACGGCGCCTACCCGCTCGACGTGCTCGGCATCTGACCCGACCTTCGGCCGAACACCCACGCTGGTGAAGCCGTCCACCAGCGCTGGTGAAGCCGTTCACCCACGCTGGTGAAACGAGCGCGCGCTCTCAGCCGGAGTCCCGCCGACGCCGTCCGCTTCCTGCGGGCTCTGCTGACGTTGATGCACCGGTCGATCAGGTGAGGTAGCAGTTGGTGCCATCCGAGAAGATGGACGCGCACGTTCCGGTGAGCATGTTCACGGTCGCGGCACCGCCTCCCGCACCGACCATGCCCACGGTCACGTCTTGCCCACAGTCGTTCCGGAAGTGGCGCACCCACCCGTTGGCGCAGCCGGGGGCGACCTTCACCGCGCGCGCGGCGTTGGGTGCGCCGGTGAAGCGAATGCGCGCGTGCGCCGACTGCTCCTCGCTCATCTGCACGTAGGCCACGCCGGGGTCGTCGTTGGTCACGTCCTTCTCGAAGAGGAGCGGAGACTCGATGATGAGGGGTACCCAGGCGAGGTCGTCGGTCTCGGCGCCGACGTTCCGCCACTGCACCGCGCCGTCGAACGACCCGACCGGAAAGACGTCGCCGAGGTTGGGCGCCAGGGCCGCCCAGTTCGGGGCGCCGGCTCCGGACTCACCCGCGGTCTCGGCGCGGTACGACATCCCATTCGCGAGGACGACGTCACCAACCCTGTAGGGATAGCCAGCTTGCCACACGTCCACCGTCACGCCGCCGAAGCCCGCCGGCCGCCACGCCACCGGCCACTTCATGTCCTCGTTGTCGGCCCACGTGTCGTTGTCGGCC
>JAEUKG010000885.1 GCA_016794325.1 Myxococcales bacterium
CGCAGACGCCGTCGGGCGCGTACGCTCTCGCCGGGGTCAACGCCGCCGACGGCGCCGGCAAGCACACCGTCGACGACTACGTCGCGGGGCAGCTCCGCACGCTCGGCGACTTCCAAGGAGACGGCGAGTGCCCCACGCGCCGAGCCCTCTGAGGCGGGCGACGTGAGCTAAAAGCGCAGCTTATCCATGGAGTTGGCGGCGCCCTTGGCGCGGCCGCTCCTTCGTGCAATACTTCATCATCTATTGAAATGAGTGCTCGTAAGAACGTGGAAGAGACCGCCCATGTGCACGCCCCCCGCGAGGCGCCGTGCGGCCCCGACGAGCACGCGAAGCGCCCCAAGGCTCGCAAGGTCTCCGACCGTCAGATCGAGCGCGCCGCATCCATCTTCCGCGCCGTCGGCGATCCGTCGCGCCTGCGCCTGCTCGAGCGGCTCTCGGCCGGCGAGTGGTGCGTGACCGAGCTCGCCGAGGCGGCGGGCACCGGCCTGTCGACCGTGTCGCAGCAGCTCAAGCTCCTGCGCGCCGAGCGCATCGTCACCCGCCGCCGCGCGGGCAAGCACATCTACTACGCGCTCGCCGATCGCCACATCCTCGACCTCGTCGAGAGCGCGATCGCGCACGCAGACGAAGATCACCGCCACGACGATCACGACGACGACTGAGGACGCAACGAGGAGGCATCGATGGGCGATCACAAGGTTCACGAGGGGCACGCGCACACGCACGGCGAGGGCTGCGGGCACGCCAAGGTCGAGCACGACGGCCACACCGACTTCTTGCACGACGGCCACCTGCACCACGCCCACGCGGGTCACGTCGACGAGCACGCCCTCGCGGTGGACGCGAAGAACCCGGACGCCTGCACCCCGGCCCACGCCTGCGGAGCCCACGACGCGACCCACGTCCACGGCGCGGGCTGCGGCCACGAGGCGATCGCGCACGGCGATCACACCGACTACGTGGTCGGCGGCCACCTCCACCACGCCCACGGCGGGCACTGCGACGATCACGGCCCGGTCGCGGTCACGAGCAACTGAGACGTCTCCGAGGTCTTTCGGCGCCGCGCGCACGCGGCGCCGTCGCGACCCGGTGCGGGGAGGATCCACCCCCGCCGCGCGTAAACCGTCGTGGCGCCCCTCGTGGGGCGCGGTAAGGTTTGATCATGCGCGCGTTCCTCCTTCGCACCGTCTTGCCGGCCGCGGGCTTCGTGCTCTCGGTCGCCGCCTGCTCGATCTTCAGCGACTCCAAGTTCGGGGACGAGGGCGGAGGCGATCCGTCGTCGAGCGGCGCTTCGAGCGGCAGCTTCGGCGGAGGCGGCGACGGGGGGAAGCCCTTCGTGTGCTCGCCCGACAAGAAGAACGCCGAGATCCCCGACAACGGCTGCGACGACGACGCCGACGGGCAGATCGACAACAAGCCCACCCCCTGCGACGGATCGATCTCGGGCTCGAGCGCGACCGACTTCGCGCGCGCGATCGGCGTGTGCGATCAGGCCGCGGGCGGCAAGGGCTACGGCCTCGTGAAGGCCGAGTTCACC
>JAEUKG010000891.1 GCA_016794325.1 Myxococcales bacterium
CCGGCCGCCGGTCGCGGCGCAGGAGCGCCCGGGCTCGGCGCAGGCGCCGCGCCGGACTTCGGAGGCACCGCTGGCCCGACGAGGGTCGAGGTGAGCGCCTTGTTCGCGGCCGCCGTCGCCGCTGCGGGGGCGGGGGCGGGCGCGGGCTTCGCCGCGGCCGGCGCCGGCGCGGGCGCGGGCTTCGCGGCCGCCGCGGGGGGAGCCGGGGTGGGCGCAGGCGCAGGCTTCGCCGCGACCGCCGCCGGTGCGGGGGTGGGCGCGGGCGCAGGCTTCGCCGCGGCCATCGGCGGCGGCGTCGCCTTCGGCACGGCCGCCGCGGGGACCGGCGCCTTCTGGGGCAACATCCCGCCAGGTTTGGCCGCGGGCGCGCCGCCGGGCGCGGGCGCGTTGATCGGCGCCTTCGCGGGAGCGGCGGCGGCCGGCGCGGCCGCGGCCGCAGCGACGGTGATGCCGCGGAGCGTCGACGGGCCGGCGGTCCCTTCCTCGCCCTCGGCGTGCTCGGGCTCGGAATGGTACGCCGCGCCGGCGTTGGCCTTCGCCGACACCAGCTTGTCGATCACGACCCGGGAGGAGTCGTCGATCTTGATGAATTTCACGCCCATGCCGGCGGGGCGATCGCCGCCCGCCTGGGTGGGCTCGCGCTTCCAGACCACGCGCCCGACGCCGGAAATCACCGTCTTGTCGCCGGCGAGGCGGATCTCGAACTTCAAGAGCGTGCCAGGGGCGAAGGGCGTCGGCGTCTTGACGAAGAGGCCTCCCTTGCTCACGTCGTGCGAGTGGTTCTCGATGAACTCGTCGACCGTCGCGCTCTTGTAGCGGACGTTCAGCGGGACCACCTTGACGCGTTTGTCTTTTCGCGTGTCCTGGCTCATCTGGCTCGTTCTCCCGTCCCCGAACCACGACGGTGGGGGCGCGTTGCGCGGCGCGTTGCAGGGTGTCCTTCGCCGGGCACCACCATCGTAACCAAAAGCCTCCGAGAAAGGCCAACGACCGGGGGTGTTTCGGGACCCGACGCACCGGGAACGCGCTGGCGACGCGGGATTCGACGCCGGCCCGTGGTAAGATCCGCGCCCCCGTGACCGGCTCCCGCACGACCACCTTCCGCGCCCACGCGCGCCGCCATTTGCGCGCCAAGGCGACGCTGCTCCATCAGGGCCAAGGGTGGGACCGGGACGCCGTCGTCGTGGATCTCGGCTTCGGGGGGGCGTGCGTGGAGGTGGGAGAGGCGCTCGCGCAGGGCGACCGCGTCACCCTCTCCCTCGTGGCGCCGAATCTGTGGGACCCGCTGCTCGTCAGCGGCCAGGTCGCGTGGGTGCGTCCGTCGAGGATCGACCGAGGAGGCGGCCTGGCGATGACGACCGCCGGCGTCGCGTTCGACCTCGTCCACCCCACGACTTTGTGGGCGATCTTCGAGATGATGGGCGCGCTCGACTACGACGGCTGAAGCTTCGCCGCGGCGGCCTCGAGCTTCGCGGCGAACGCGAGGAGATCGCGCTCGCACCCGGGAGGGCCGAGCACGTGCAGCGAGCGCGGGAGCTTCGTGCCCGGGAACGTCCCGAACGGGATCGCGATCGCGGTGGCGTCGGTCATGTTCCCGAGCCGCATGAACGCCTGGACGCCGCGGGTGAACGCGCCGCGGCCGTGTTTGGGGGTCAGCCTCGTGCACGTCGGCGTGACGACGAAATGCCCGCGCGCCGCGATCGCTCGGACCTCCTCGCGGAGCGACGCGAGGCGATCGTCCCACCGGGCGACGTCGCGGTAGAGCGTGCGGCTGCCGAGCGCCACCCCGGCGAGCAGGATCCCGGTGTTCGGGTGCACCCGCTTGTCGAGGCGCCCCCGCGAGACGAGGCCGAGCATCACGGCGGCGATGCCCTCGCGCACCGGGAGCTCGTCGTCGTTGGTGAAGTCGTCGAAGTGCGCGCAGAGATAGGCGCCGAAGAGGTCGTTGACCTTGCTCACCGGCGGCAGCGACGTCGCGCGCTCGTGGGAGACGCCCGCGGCGTCGAGGAGGCGCGCGGCGTCGGCCTCGAAGGTCGGCCACTCGCCGCGGAGCGGCGCGTCGGCGCCGTAGACGAGCGCCTCGTCGAGCTTCATCGAGACCACGGGCGCGGACGGCTTGCGCAGCTCCGGGACGGCGTCGAGCACCACCCGCGCCTCGTCGACGGTGCGGGCGAGCGGGCCCATGCCGCAGAACGACCAGAAGAAGGGCGCGATGCGCGGGAAGTGGTGCTGCTCCACCGGCCAGGTGGCGTTCGACAGCCGCAGGCCGACGATGCCGCAGAAGCCCGCCGGGGTGCGGATCGAGCCTCCGAAATCGGTGCCCCAGTCGAACGCGGCGAGCCCCGCGGCGACGGCGGCGGCGCCCCCTCCCGTGCTCCCCCCCGAGGTGCGCGACGGATCGTGCGGGATCCGCACCGGACCGCGAATGTGGTTGTCGCTCTCGGGAGAGAACGCGAGATCGCAGAGGTTCGACTTGCCGAGGAGCACCGCGCCGCTGTTCATCAAGGCGGTGAACGCGTGGGACGCGCTCTCGGGCACGCGCGCGCGGTGGCGGTACGACCCGCCGGTGGTGACGACCCCCGGCGTGTCCCACACGTCCTTGAGCACGAACGGCACGCCCGCGAGCGGCCCGTCGGCGCGGCCATGCAGCGGCTCGTCCAGCACGCGGAGCACCGCGTTGAGCTCGCCGTTCTTCGCTCGGATCGCCTCGAGGCACCGAGCGGCGGTGAGCTCGCCGAGCCGCGCGCGGCCGTCCATCACGCGCCCTTCTTCTTGGCCTTCTTGCCCTTGCCGGGCTTCGGCAGATCGAACTTCACCGTCTCGAGGAGCTTCTTCTTGCGCTTGTCGACCTCGCGCTGGAGCGCGACGAGCGCGGCGTCGCGCGCGTCGTAGAGGCGGCGCGGCTTCTTGTGGATCGTCGCGTCCGACAGGAGCGCGTACGTGAGCCACGGGAACACGGCGGTGACGTCGCAGTGCACGTACATCGATCCGGTGGCGACGCTCTCGGCGCTGACCTTGCCCCAGGTGTGGCCTTCGCCGGCGGGGCACGACGAGAGCGCGCCGTTGTCGACGGGGTCGACGCAGAACTGCACGTCGATGTCGAAGCCGTGGGTCGGCACGCCGAGGATCTGATCGAGGAGCGGCTCGCCCTGCAGCGTGTAGTTCTTGGGCACGCCGCCGCCGAGGATCCAGATCGCCATCTTCTTCTTCAAGGTGCCGAAGCAGTGGTGCTGCATCGCGCCCATCTCGAAGACGTCCTCGGCGACGTCGATCTCGAGCTTGAAGCGCTCGCCGAACATGCGGCGGAGCTTCACGATGTTCAGGAAGATCGACCCGTCCTGCACCGCGCCCACGAAGATCGGCACCCCGAAGCGGTACGCGGTCGACAGGAGCGACGGCGCCTTCACCCCGAGCGCGTCCTCGATCCGGGCGACGTGTTTGCCGAGCAGGTAGTGCAGCTCGACCGTCGTCATCTTCTTCTGGAACTCGGGGAGCATCAGGATCGCCGAGAACAGCTTGTCGGTCTCGAGGAGCGTCTCCTCCCAGAAGCCGAGGTCGTAGATGCGGATGATCCGGGCGAGCCGGTACTGGAGGTCGCCGGCGACGGGATCGATCTCGCGGATGCGGTGGCCGATGATCCGGTGCGCGTCGTGGTAGAGGTTCGCGCCGGTCGTGGTGATGCAGTCCACGAGCCCGCGCTCCACCAGCGGAATGATGCTCGACTGGTGGAGGCCGGCCGGCGTCATCGCTCCCGAGAACGTGAGGAATACACACGTATCCTCGCGCGACGAGCGGCGCATCAGCTCGTACGCCGTGCGCTCCTGCCGCCCCACGTACGCGGGGAACATGTGGGTGATGATGTCGTGCGGGCGCTCCTTGCCGGTGATGCCTACCGGGTGCACGTCCTTGGCGCGCTCGAAGTCCTTGCGAAACCGAGCCTTGCCGTCGCCGGGCGGGGGGGTGGTCTTGGCCATGGGGAACGCTCTTTTCCTTCCCTTTCGGCCCGAGGGTCAAGGGCTTTGGGGCGGAGCCGGTCCATCCCCTACGATGCAGGCGTGCTGGTACGGCCTTTCGACGAGCTCGCGCGCCTCCCCGACGACGCGATCGATCTGCTCGAGGGGGCGATCGCCATCGCGCGCGACGAATACGCGAGCGTCGACGCGGCCGCCGTCCTCCACGAGCTCGACGCCCTCGCCGAGCCGCTGGCGGGCGAGGAGCTCGCAGGCGCGGCGGTGGAGGAGCAGGCGACGCGCCTCTGCGAGCACATCCACGGGACGCTCGGCTTCCGCGGGAACGAGGGAGACTACGGGGATCCGCGGAACAGCTACGTGTGCGACGTGCTCGCGCGGCGCACCGGCATCCCGATCTCGCTCGCCCTCGTGTACACCGAGGTCGCGCGGCGGGTGGGGGTCAGCGCGCGCGGCGTCGGCTTCCCGTCCCATTTCCTGGTGCGCGTCGACGACGATCCGCGGATCCCGGAGCCGGGCGCCGTGATCGACCCGTTCCACGGGAGGGTGCTCGACTCCCGCGCCCTCCTCGAGCTCGCGCGGCGCGCGCTGCCGGGCCCGCCGCGCGGCATCGACCCGCGCCACCTCGGCCCCGCGCCCGCGCGCGCCGTGCTCGTGCGCATGCTCTCGAACCTCAAGGTGGTCTACCGCGAGCGGGGCGACCTCGCGCGGGCGCACCTCGCCGTGACACGGATCATCGCCCTCGTGCCACCCTCGGCCCAGGCGCTGGTCGAGCGGGCCGAGCTCGCGCTCCGTCTCGGGGCCGCGGTGAGCGCCCGCGACGACCTCGAGCGCGCAGCCGCCCTCGACCCCCACGGCCCCGCGGGCGCGCGGGCAGCCGAGCTCCTCCAGAAGAAGGCCGAGCGCGCGGCGGCGCTCAACTGACGCCCGTCAGTTCTGCTCCCAGCCGATGCCGAGGCGCAGCGAGACGAAGCTGTCGAGGGTGCCGTTGCCCCCGACGAAGTAGTTGACGAACGAGTACGCGCCGATGCCCATCGAGAGGATCCAACCGCTCGCCTCCACGTCGGGGTTCGGACGGAGGAGCGGGGTCATCAGGCCCATCTCCCCGTAGGGGCTGAAGTTGCCGAAGCTGTACCGCCCGTTGACGATGTCGCCGTGAGCGGTCGTGCCGAGGATGAAATACGGCGAGACCGGTCGAGGCGGCGTCGTGTAGGCGAGGCCGGAGCCCCACGCGATGCTCTTTCGCTCGGGGGCGAGGATGGTCTCGCCCGACAAGTGGATCGCCAGCGGGAACGGCTTGTCCGGCGAGAGCATCGGGATGAACTTCGGCGTGAACGCGATGTCGGTCCCGAGCATCGTCCCGCTGTGACCCTCACGATCGGCGGTGTTGTAGGCCCCGCCGACCTGGCCGCGCCCCCAGAGGCGCAGGCAACCGGTCGATCCGAGCCCCAAGAGGGCCGCCCCGACGAGCAGGAGGCGGAAAATATTCAAAAATCGCCCGGGATCCGTCCGAGTTCGGCCTGGGCTGCTCGACATACTTGACTCCGCCACCCCGGCATTTCTACTGTGCGGCCGCTGATGGCGCAACAGCGTGCGCTAGCGCGCCAACAACACCCTGGAGGGACCATGAAGAAGACTGTGGCTTTGTTGCTGGCGGCCGGCACGCTCGTGTCGGTGGTTGCTGGCTGTGCGTATGGCGGCGTTGCCGTCGTCAATGACAAGGCGATCATCGCCCGGAACGACGCCTTCCTGTACGGCGCGCTCCGCAAGGTGTTCGTTTGCAAGGTGGCTGACTCGGGCGTCTCGGCTTGCGCCGAGGGCGAGAGCCCCTGAACCCGAACCCCTAACTAAAGGACTAGAGCTATGAAGAAGGCACTTGCCATCGTTCTCGCTGCTTCGGCCCTCACCACGGGCTGCGCCTACGCCGGCATCGGCGCTTCGGGCGACAAGGCTGTCGTTGCTCGTAACGACACGTTCCTCTTCGGAATCCTCCGCAAGGTGTTCGTGTGCAAGGTCGCGGACAGCGGCCTCCAGAGCTGCCAGGCGTCCGAGGCGCCCTGACCGACAGCTCACGCAGTACTCCAGCGCCGTAGCGTGCGAAGTCGAGCCGCTGCGGCGCCGGTGTTTTGTGCGCCCGGATCGTGAGCCCCGCTGCTTTGCAGCGGTGAAGTCGCGACGAGCGTTGCCTCCCCGCCTCGTGAGGCTGGACCTCGGTTCGTCGCCAAGCTAACGACGTTCCGCCGCGCTCCCGCGGCGACGGGCCCGCGAGCGAATCACCGCATTCGTGAGCATGCTAACGATTCGGGACAATGCGATGAAATATCACGGCTTTTCGCTATTTTTCCTCGTCCTCTGCGCCGCGTGCACCAAGACGGGCGGCGGGGACGAGAAGCTGGGCGAGCCGGTCGGCGTGCGAGTCGAGAGCGGATCGTCGACGACGCTCGAGGCCGCGTTCGCGGCCAAACAGGGGCTCGACGCCGCGCCGATGGTGCCCGCGTTCGCGAGCGCGCTCGCCAAGGCCGCGAAGGCCTGCCCCAACGTGGGCGCCGAGCTGGGCGACAACGCCGCGCGCCTCAAGGGCACGCTGAAGGCCGGCAAGCTGAAGATGGATCCTGCGACGTCCGACACGCCGAAGGCGGTCGCCTGCGTCGCCACGTCGCTCGAGGGCTCGGACCTCGGGCAGAACGCCGAGACGCCGCTCGTGATCGAGCTGCGCGTCGCCAAGAAGGAGGGGTCCAAGTGATCACGCCCGCGCTCATCTTCGCGCTCCTCGGCCCCGCCGAGGACGACGTCACTCCCCCGCCCCCTCCGCCTTCGGGCGCTCCCGCGCCGGCCCAGGTTCAGACCGCGGTCGAGCCTCCCGCGGCGGCCACCCCCGCGCCCGCGCCCGCGGGGCCGCCCATCACGACGGCCGGCCCCTCGTCGGCGACGCCGGGCGCCGACGACAACTTCAAGGCCAAGAAGCGAGCGGACCGGCTCGAAGACCTCTACGAGCGCGACAACACGTTCGACGCCAACATCGACGGTGGCGGCGGCGCGGCGTTCGGCAGCGACACCAAGGGCATGGGCTTCATCCGCGCGCGCGCCGGCTTCATGGCCGTGCGGGCGCCGTGGTTCTACATGGTGGGCCCCACCGCCGAGTGGTCGAACGTGAGCGGCTTCGCGTTCGGCGGCCAGGCCGAGGTCATGCACCTGTCGAGCGGCGGCTGGGCGCAGCTCGGCGGCATGGTCGACACCACCGGCCGGCCTGGAGGCCTCCTCGCGCTCGGCTGGAGCATGATCGGCGTCGAGGGCCAGGTGCGGCGCACCGAAGACATCGGCACCGCCGTCACGGTGCTCGGCAAGCTGCGCATCCCCATCGGCGTCATCGTCTTCGCGGCGCGCCAGAAGTAGGGCCTCGCCGCGGCGACGCGCGCCGCTCAGGCGACACGACAAAAAGCGAAAAGCCCGCGGTCTCCCGCGGGCTTCTTGCTTTGCCCACCTCGCCGGCCCCGAGAGGCGCCGGCGGCACTCTGCGCCGAAGCGCAGAGTGCGGTGTGGGTCAGCGGCTGCTGGGTCCGCCGCTCGGGCCCCCAGAGGGACCTCCGGAGGGACCTGCGCCGCCGCCGCCACCACCGACGAGCCCGCCGACGATCGGCAAACCACCGAGCATGGCGCAGCCGGACAGAGAGCTCACCATCAGAGCGATGGCGAGCACGGCAGTGATGCGGCGCATGATCACTTACCGTGAACCTCGGTGCAGCCCTGGGTGTAGAGGCCGAGGATGTTGGTGCCGTGGAACTCCACGGTGTGGATCTCGCTGATGCCCGCCGCCTTCTTGGCAGCGTTGAGGCTCGCGTCACCGAACGCCGCGACGCCGAGGATGCCCGTCGCGCACGCCTCGCCGCCCTTGTCGCCGGTCTTGCCAGCGCCCGAGACCTCGTTGCGGTCCATGCCGTGGGGAACCTGAACGCCCGTGTAGAGCGAGCCGGTGGGGTAGCCGAAGCCACCGCAGCCGAGGAGCACCACCGCAAGACCCGTACCGATCGCAACCTTCTTGAAGTTCATCTGAGAAAACCTCCCAACAGAAGCCGGCTCGATTTGCCGAGACGGCTACGGAACACGCGCTTGGAGAGCAAGTACTGCTGAGCCGCTCCCCCGGCTGGCCGCCGACCATACAACATTCCGGACGAACGCCACAACTTCGTTTGTCGCCGGCGGGCCCCGCATGAACGTGCCGGGGCCGGGGGCCTCCCTCCGGCCGTCGGCTACGGCAGCGGGATCCCGAACGGGCCGATGCTCGGAAACGGGCCTGGCGTGCCGTCGCGGAAGCTCGGCTCCGGCGGCTTCTTCGTGTCGAAGCGCACGCCGAAGGTGAGGCCGTGCATCGTGTAGCTCCGCCCGAACCAACGCCAGAGGTACTCCGAGTACATCCCGACGTCGAAGCGGAGCGTCGAGACCTTGAGCCCCATGTGCACGCCGACGCGCGGCGAGAAGAGCTCGGCGCTGTAGTTGCCGTGGAAGACGTCGATGGTGAGGATGCCCACCCCCGTGCGCGCCTCGATGTCGGCCGGGCCGAGCTTGATGCCCGCGCAGATGGTGTGCGACAGGATCGACCACGCGTAGCTCTTCGTGTCGAGCATGCGGAAGTTCGTCTGCTGCAAGCCCGTCAGGTAGAAGGGCTTCACGTAGGCCATCGTCGAGCGGCCGGCCTCGAGGTCGAAGACGCCGAGCTCGAAGTTGTTCTCGCGCGCGGCGCGGTACCAGATCGGCCCGCCGCTCACCTCGA
>JAEUKG010001001.1 GCA_016794325.1 Myxococcales bacterium
CTTCGCGCGGCGCGGGTCACGGACGTTGGCGAGCGAGAGGGAGAGCGGCGACTTCGCTTTCGTGGCGGCCATCGACCGCCCAGCATACTCGCTGCGCCCGGTCCACCGAGAGCGTCGAGGACGGACCGGCGACGATCCCGCCGACAGAGACGGCGCACGCCGCGCACGCCTACGTGGCGTCGCGAGAGCCGTGGTGAGGTAGGGCGGCGCGCCGCGGGCTCGGCGGGGCGGCCTCGAGCTCGTCGAAGGCCGGGTCGAGGTCGGCGTCGACGCGAACGCGCGTGGCCGGCTCGGCGTCGCGTGATATCCGTGCGTGGATAGCGCTCGCGGCGTCGCGGCGCCCGACGCCGAGGCGGCCCATCACCACCGCCGCCACCATCATCAGCCCCGGCACCGCCGGCGCGAGGAGCGCCCAGTCGACCACGGGGGCCATCGCCACCGCGACGGCCGAAGCTGCGGCGCCCGCGAGCACGCCCCACGAGCGCATGCGGGCGACGCCGACGCCGGCGAGGGTGGAGAGCGCGGCGAGCAGGCCGAACGCGATCGCGGGGCCGGTGATGTGGAACGCGAGGAGCTCCGTCGCGAAGCGCCCGATCGCGACCCCGAAGCCGACCGCGGTGGTGGCGCTCGCGAGGAGCCAGCGGCGGAGGACCACCGGCGCGAACTCGCGCTTCGCCTCGTCGCTCTCGAGCATGGGCCGCGAGAGCCCGAGCGCGAGCGCGGCGCCGAGCGCCTCGGCCACCACCGCGAAGCCGGGCGCGTAGCCGTGCCGGACCGCGAGCAGGATGTGGAACGCGGCGGGCAGGACCACCGCCCACGCGACGCCGCGGGCGAGGACCTGCGACAGCGCCGAGCGGCGCCCGAGGAGCACGCTCGCCCCGGCGACGAGCGCGCCCATGGCGGCGAGGCGCCACGAGTGACGGACGCCCTCGGCGAAGAACGCGCCGCCGACGACGGCGAGCGAGGCGCGCGCGGCGAAGAGCCGGAGCTTGTCGTACGAACGCATCGGTGGGAGGACGACACGCGAGCCGCGCGCGTTGTTCCCGGGCGGGCGGGGCGACGAGCGCGGGCCGCGCGTCAGGCCACTTCGACGCGGTTTCGACCGCGGTTCTTGGCCGCGTACATCGCCTTGTCGGCGCGCGAGAGGAGCTCCTCGAGGTTCCAGTCGTGGGCGTGCGCGCTCGCGAGCCCCACCGACGCGGTGGCGTTCATCGAGTCGCCGTTCGGGAGCGGGTACTTGGTGTCGGCGATGGCCCGGCGCACGCGCTCGGCGGCGACGCGGGCCCCGGCCTCGGCGGTCTGGGTGAGGGCGACGACGAACTCCTCGCCGCCCCAGCGCGCCACGAAGTCGGTCTTTCGGGCCATCGACGTGAGGACGCGGGCGACCCCTTGGAGCACGGCGTCGCCGGCGTCGTGGCCACGGGTGTCGTTGACCTTCTTGAAGTGATCGACGTCGAGCAGCAAGAACGACAGCGGGAACACGGCGGGGTCGTTCTTGGCGCGCGCCTTCTCGATGCTCTCGACGAAGGCCCGCCGGTTCAAGAGCCCGGTGAGGGTGTCGGTGTTGGCGAGCCGCCGCGCCTCGGCGACGAGCGCGACCATCTGCAGCGGGCCGCCGAGCTCCGACGAGAGCAGGCTCATGAAGCGACGGTCGTCGTTCGACGCGCCCCGCCGGGCGGGCGCGATGGCGATCGAGCCGAGCTTGGTCGCACCGAACTTGATCGACCCGAGGAGCGGCGCCGAGCTCCACTCGGCGTCGGAGGCGCGCGTGTCGGCGAGGACGGTGACTTGCACCCCCGCGGCCGCCCGCCTGCGCTCCGGCTCCGGCGGCGGGTGCACGGCCAGCGCGTCGCGGGCCTCGCGTTCGGCGGTCTCCTTGGTGTCGACGTGGGCGTGGATGAGGAGGCGCGGGCTCTGCTCGGTGATGAGCGACAGCCACCGGTACTCGACGACGTCCGAGGCGAGGCTCGCGAGCTCCTCGAACATGCGCTCGAGGTCGTCGGCCTTGTGGCCGAGCGCGCGGAGCTCCCCGGCGATGGTGGACTCGAAGAGCGCGGCGTCGAGCAGCATCGACAGGCGCTCCTGCACCGTCCCCCGCATGGGCGCGCCCAGCGACACCGGGCCTCCGCGCGGCTCCGCGGTGGCGGTCGCTTGACGCAGCACGTCGATCAGCTTGTCGAACTCGCTCTTGGTGACGTAGGCGGTCGCGCCGGCGTGCCGCGCCCAGAAGCGGGAGCGCCGGTCGTCGGAGGCCGTCATGAGCACGACCGGGACGTGGGCGGTGGCGGGCTCGGACCGCAGGAGCCGGCACAGCTGGAGGCCCGAGACGCCGGGCATGAAGAGATCGGTGACGATCGCGTTGGGCGGGGACGCGAGGGCCATCTCGGCCGCCTCGGACGCGCTCGCCATCTGCACGACCTCGTGGCCCGCCTCGGTGAGCCGGAGGCCGAGGAGCTTGCGCGCGCTGGCGCTGTCGTCGACCAGGATGATCTTTGCCACGGGCCCTACTATGCTCGCGCGCCGTCGCCGGGAAATCCAGACTTTGGCGGCGCATTTTCGCGGGTCGCCGCCGCCCCCGGGCGGCGCCATCTCGGCGCTCGGCGCGAGCGCCTCGGAGGCAAGGCATGAGCACGAAGTACACGGTGGCGGTCCTCGGTACGGGCACGATGGGGCAGGGCATCGCGCAGGTCGCGGCGGCGGCGGGGCACGCGACGCGGATGTTCGACGCGGGCGAGGGCCGCGCGAAGGCGGCGCTCACGGCCATCGCCGCTCAGCTGGAGAAGCTCGTGCAGAAGGGCAAGGTCACCGACGAGGCCCGCGCCGCGACGATGAAGAACCTCTCCATCGGGCCGACCCCGAAGGACGTCTGCGAGGGCGCCGATCTCGTCATCGAGGCTGCGCCCGAGGACATGGCGCTCAAGGTCGCGCTCTTCGAGGAGGTGGCCAAGGTCGTCGCTCCGGGGGCGATCTTCGGCTCCAACACGTCGTCGCTCTCGATCACCGAGCTCGGGCGCCGCATCGGCGCGCCGGAGCGCACCGTCGGCCTCCACTTCTTCAACCCGCCGCCGGTGATGGAGCTCCTCGAGGTGGTGCGAGGCCTCGGCACGAGCGACGAGACGGTGGAGCGGAGCCTCGCCTTCGCCCGCGGCCTCAAGAAGACGCCCATCCTCGTCCGCGACGTGCCGGGCTTCGCGACGAGCCGCCTCGGCGTCATCCTCGGCTGCGAGGCGATGCGCATGCTCGAGTCGGGCGTCGCGAGCGCGGAGGACATCGATCGCGGCATGGAGCTCGGCTACCGCCACCCGATGGGGCCGCTCAAGCTCACCGACCTGGTGGGCCTCGACGTGCGCCTCGCGATCCTTGACCACCTCACCAAGGAGATCGGCGAGCAGTTCCGCGCGCCGCCGATCCTCCGGCAGATGGTCCGCGCCGGGAAGCTCGGAAAGAAGACCGGCGAGGGCTTCTACCGCTGGGTCGACGGCGCCCCGCAGCCGAAGTAGCCGCGCCCGAGCAGCCAAGCCGGGCCCTCCACCCGCGACCGCGCCGTGACTCGACCGCGCGCATCACCGCTGCGATCGCCAGCCGCGGCGATCGCACCCGTGCAACGGGGGCCAGAGCGAGGCGAGTTTCTGTGCGAGCTCGCTACAAGCACGTGGAGGTGCAGCGCTCGCGCTGCTGGTAGCAGTAGCCACGAGGAGACGCAGCGCAGCTCACTTGGTAGTACTCGCAACATCCCGTGTACGCCGACTCGCATCGGGCGAGGCAGACGAGTCGCCCAAGGTTGATGAGATCAGGCTCACTCCCCTGATCCTCGACGCGGGGCGCCTCGCTCTCCTCCGAGTCCGTCGTGGCGCAGCCCACGAGACACGCGCCAAGCGCGGCCAGCAGACACACCAGCGTGCGGTAGTTGTTCATGGGAGCGCTCGCCAAGCACGGTCCATGCCTTCCTTGCCGTGCAGGAATGTCCTGAAAACGGCCGCGAGTTTGGAGGAGCGCCCGTCCTCGCGCGAGGGCGCGCCCAGGGCGTGCCCCGCGCGCGCCCTTGTGCCCGCGCTCGAGGGCCGACTAGGCTGACGATGTCTCGGTGTTCGTCGCGCGGTGCGACGAGCTTCAAGCGTAAGGGAGGGGCCATGGCACGTTCGCGCGCATCGCTCGTTGGCGTCGTACTCGCAATCTCGCTTCCGGCCTCGTTCGCCCTGGCGGACGACGGAGGCGGGCCGGCTACGAGCACGGACGAGATCATCCACGCGTGCGTGCACAAGTCGAACGGTCAGATGCGCCGCGTCGCATCGGCGAGCGACTGCAAGAACAACGAGCTCGCGATCCAGTGGAACGTGCAAGGCCCGGCCGGCGCTTCGGGCCCGGCCGGCCCGATGGGCCCGATCGGTTTGACCGGCGCCGCCGGCCCGATGGGTCCCGAGGGACCGATGGGCCCCGCCGGGTCGATGGGCCCCGCCGGCCCGATGGGTCCGGTTGGGTCGATGGGCCCCGCCGGACCGATGGGCGCTGCTGGACCGATGGGCCCCGCCGGACCGATGGGTCCGGGAGGAGCGACGGGCGCGATGGGCCCCATGGGGCCTATGGGGCCTGCCGGCGCGCAGGGCCTCCCGGGGGAGCGCGGGCTCACCGGTCCGATGGGCCCCGCGGGAGGGGTGGGGCCTCAGGGTGCGCAAGGTCCAATGGGCCTCCAAGGTCCGGCGGGTGAGCGCGGTGAGATCGGCCCGATGGGATCGCCAGGCCCGGCAGGCCCAGCCGGCCCGGCAGGGCCGATGGGACCCCCGGGAACGGCGGAGCTGCCTGAGCCGGAGCTCATCGCGCTCGGGAGTTTCGGAAGCGCGAGGCACTTCCTCACGCCGCCCCCGTGCACGCCCGCGCTCTGCTTGCGCGGCGGCTCGAGGTTGACGCATTTCGAAGACGACTTCGAGCTGAGCGGCTTCGGGCAGGCGCTCGGTCGCCGCCGCGACGGCACCGTCGCGCTGGGAACCGTTGGCGTCGACCTCGGTGTCGACCTCGTCGGTGTGCCGACGATCCAGCGGCTCGCGGCGTTGGGTACGGTCGTTCCGCGGCTCGACGTGCAGGTGTGCGACGACCGAGGCCGAGGCCTCGAGTGCTTCGCCAGCATCCGGCTCGACGACGCAGTCTTCGTGAAGAGCACGCTCGCCACCCAGGACACGGGAGCGTCTCAGTCCGCGACGAGCGTGGGTTTGCAGATCGACTTCCGTCGTGTCACCTGGTCTTGGGCGACGACTCGCCCGGATGGCTCCCTCAACGCGCCCCTCTCTCGTGGCTGGGATCGCCTGACCGGGGCTCTCGGGGCCGGCAGCCCCGCGGCCATCACCTTCGTGACACGAGCGCTGCCCACCGAAGCGAACGTCTCGTCCTTCGCAATGGGGACCGTCAGCTCGACTGGCGTCCGTGGCTTCACGGTGTCGCGCCAAGCCGACGAACGTACGCCGCTCCACCTCGTGGACTACGGGAGCCAGCGCGTCTTCTCGAGCGTCACCATCACCGACTATGCGGCCACGGGCTCCGGACGTCGTCTCGTGGCTTCGTACACCCTCGCGAACGCAGTCCTGACGCACGTGAGCTGGGCCGGGAGCCAGGAGACTTTGGTCTTCGATGCGGCGAACGTGACGATGTCCGTGCCCCGCTACGACGCGGCAGGCACCGTGCTGTCCACCGAGACGACGACGTTCCCCTGACACGAACCTCTGGGTGTCTGCGGGTACGCGAGCCGGCGCTCGTTCGGCGCTCCTTTGGCGAACCTCGACGATCGCGAGGAGCGGCGGCGAGCCTGCGCCCAGCGGCGCGTCGGCGGCGCGACCCGGGGTGACACTTCGCGTGAAGGGCCTCCCTTCACGTGAGGTGCAAGCCGCGCGCGCTCGCCGCGGATTCGCCGCGAGAGCGCGCTGGCCCGGGCGCTGCATTGCCTCTCGGCGGAGGTGATGAGGATGAGGCTCGGTTCGTTGCTCGTTGTGATGGTGTCGGTCGGCTTCCTTGGCTGCGCGTCGGCGCCGGAGGAGATCTCGAAGGTCGACGAGGCGAGGCTCGGCGACACGCCCTGCTACGCGACCGACGATCCCGACGCGTGTTACGAGTCGCGCGAGCCGCGCGTCCCGTTCCCGACCCCGACGGTCCAGTGCTTCGTCGGCTGCCCCGCGGGGATGATCCAGACCGACACCTGCGCCTGCGTCGGGACGCCCGTCGAGCGCCCCTCGTGGTGGGGCGGCGAGGACTGAGCAGCGGCCGCCGGCCTCGACCGAGGCTACGCTCCGAGGGATGACGCCCCGCCCGAACCCCGCCGCGATCGACCTCGCCGCGCTCCGCGACCGCGCGACGCGCTGCCTCGCCAACGAGTCACCGAGCGCGGCGGAGGCGCACGAGCTCGCGGCGACGGTCCTCGCCGCGCTCGGCGCCCTCGAGAGCGAGCCGGCGGTCGGGGCGCCCTACCGCACGGCCGGTCGCGGCGCCGAAGCCGACGAGGAGTTGCGGTCCCTCGGCGCCCACGAGCGCCCGCGAGAGGAGTGGCCGGCGAAGCG
>JAEUKG010001031.1 GCA_016794325.1 Myxococcales bacterium
TGGGCGCGTGCAAGCCCCGAGCGCGAGCGCGACGAGGGCGGCCGCTCCGGGCGCGCGCATGGGTCAGCTCGCGCGCACGAAGGGGTTCTTGCCCCGCTCTTCGCCGATGGTCGAGGCGTCGCCGTGGCCGGGCACGACGACGGCGGCGGGATCGAGGGTGTAGAGCTTGCCCTGGATCGAGCGCAGGATGAGATCGCTGTCGCCGCCCCATAGGTCGGTTCGCCCGATGCCGCGGCGGAAGAGGGTGTCGCCGGTGAAGACGTGGGGCTTGTCGCCGCCGCTCAGCACGAAGCACACGCTGCCGGGGGTGTGGCCCGGCGTGTGGAGCACGCCGAGCTCGAAGCCGCCCGCGGTCACGGTCGTGCCGTCGTCGAGCGATCCTTCGAGCTCCGCCTTCTGGGGCAGCGGCACGCCGATCATCGCCGCTTGCACCGGGAGCAGATCGTAGAGGAAGCGATCGGCCTCGTGGATGCAGGCGCGCGCGCCGGTGGTCGTCTGGAGCGGCGCGGTGGCGCCCACGTGATCGATGTGGGTGTGGGTGTGGACGATCGCGGTCACCTTCACGCCGCCGAGCGCCGCGAGGCGAGCCTCGATCTCGTCGAAATCGCCGCCGGGGTCGACGACGATGGCCTGCTTGGCCGACAGGTCGGCGACGATCGAGCAGTTGCAGCCGAGGGGGCCGGCGGGGAAGGTCTCGATGTGGAGGCTCACGGCTTCAGGAACCCCACGACGAGGGCGCAGCCCTGGCCGCTCATCTTCACCTGGAGCGGCTGGCCCGGCTTCATCTGGATCTGACGGCTGTCGGACTGGAGCTCCACCTTCCCGGCCTTGGGCAGCTCGATCGCGGCGGGGTCCTTGGTGGAGGCGCGCTGGAACGGCGAGCGCATGGTGGTGGCGGCGGCGCCGCCGGCCAGGACGTCGATCGAGATATCCTTGGCGGCATAGGCGAGGACGTGGACCTCGGTGCCGCGCCCCTTGACCGAGACCTCGATCGCGCGCGCGCCGGCGCCGAGGGCGACCACGCGGTTGAACACCGGCTGGAGGCCCAGCGGCTTGCCGTCGTCGCCGTTCTTCGCCTGCATCGCGGCCTCGATGTCGGCCCGCAGCTTCTCGAGCGCGGCCTGGTGCTCGGCGGTGCAGGCGTTCTGCTTCGCTTCGCCCTCGGTGATGGCCTCGAGCGCCGCCGCCTTCTGCGCCGAGTCGTCGGGCTTCTTCTCGTCGGGCTTCTTCTCGTCGGGCTTGGCCTGGGTGGTGCTCGGCGGTGGCGACTGCGCCGGCGGGGGCGAGCCGCCGCCGCACGCGACGGCGAGGAGGGAGAGGGAGAGGGCGGACGCGACCACGGTGCGCATGGCGACGGAGTATACCGGGGATGTGCGCGCGGCGCGCCGCTCGTCATCTCTTGAGCGCGGGGAAGGGCTGCCCGATCGGGCTGGGGGGTCCCACACACACGCCCCCGCCGTTCGGTTGCGGAACGCACGACTGCCCCGCGGCGCAGGTGAAGTACTGCCACTCGAAGCGCGGAGGGGCGGCGCTCGGGTACGAGGCCGGCTTTGGCGTCGGGCTACAGACGCGAATGCCCGCCGGCGTGCACACCTGCGTGTGGGGCCCGAAGTGGGCGTCGTTGTCGTCGCAGTCGGTGCCGCCGTAGAAGACGTACGTCGTCGCGGCGACGGACGGCGGAGCCAGATAGAGGCCCTTCGTCGACGGAATGAGGCGCACCACGTTCTTGCAGGCCGCGTCGACGAACCCGTCGTGGTCGTCGTCCTTGTTGCCGACGGTCCGTGGGTCGCAGTCCTCGTCGTGCCCCGCGGCGTCGCACACCTCCGGCCTGCCGGGGTAGCGCTCCGGGTCGTCGTCGTCGCAGTCGGTTCCGCCGCACTCGTACGCCCGGTGCCCGTCACCGTCGCGGTCGGGCGTCTTGTCGCACCGGGGGTCGGGCGCGGCGCAACGCTTGGTCTCCTCGAGGCAGAGCACTCCCGGGCACGGCCCGTTCCCCCTCCGCACGCACCCGCGAGCGTCGGCTCCCGCGGTGGAAGGCATGCAGAGCTCCACCCCGTTGCAGAAGAGGCCGTCGTCGCAGTCGGTGTTGTACCGACAGGTCGTCTGGGCGTTGGCCGGCGAGGGCTCCATCGACACCACGAGCCCAGCTGCGGCCACGAATACGATGAAGACAGAGAAGGGGCGCAACCTCATCGCGAGACCTCCATCGTTCATCCTAGGGCGCGCGCGGCCCGGTCGAGCCGCCGCCCGACGCGTAGGTAGAAATGGGGGTAGAGCGATCAGCGTCGCGTCTTCTTGCGCGCGGCCTGGTGCGAGAGGAGCTCGCGCTTGGCCTCGTCCTCGGTGAACTGGAGCCAGCCTGCCGCGCGCAGCTCGCGCACGAAGGCGGCGTACGCTCGCGCGCAGGCCTTGGGCGTGGGGAGCTCTCGGTGGTCGCGCTCCATGCCCCACTCCCAGGCCGGGCCTTCCATCACGTCGAAGGCCGTCTCCCAGCGGCGCGTCCACAAGGACCGCGCGCGCTCGCGGTGGAAGAAGTGGCGGGCGGTGTTCGGCGGATCGGCCTCGCAGGGCGGCCACTCGCCCAGCGGCTCGCCCGGGCGCGCCACCGTGGGCTTCGCCTTCGGCGCGGGCAGCGCCTTGGGGGCGACGCGCGCGGCCGGGTGGCGAGCGGCCTTTGCGGCGGCGAGCAGCGCGGCGACGGCGTCGGCCTCGACGAAGACCAGCGCGAGCTGATCGGAGCGGGTGTCGAGGTTGATAGGATGTCGGGATGCTCGTCCTCTGCCCTTCGTGCCGTCGCCACGTCCGCTCCGAGGAGGTCGGTTGCCCGTTCTGTGGGACTATCCGTGAAGGCACACCGGTGGCCTCCTCGTCGATCGGCCCGCGCTCTCGGGCGGCCGTCGCGGCGGGGCTCGTCGCTCTGGCCGGGTGCGGCAAGCTCGGCTCGAGCGACGACCGCGTCGCTGTGCAGGCCGCGTACGGCGGGCCACCACCTCCCACCCAGGTGGTGCCATCGGCCACGCCCGCGCCGAGCCTGCCGACTCTCGAGGCGCCGACGTCGCCCGACGCGAGCGCGCGCGACGCGGGGGGGACCGACGCCGCCGCCAAGCCGAGATAGTCGTCGATCGCCCGCCGGCGTCAGCGCCGGCGTCGCCGGCCGCGCAGCGCCGCGCCCACGAGGGCGATCGCGACGATCGCGCCGCTGCCCGCGGCGCCGCGAGCCCCGATCGCGCAGCCGTCGTCGTCCGGGGTCTTGGTCGGCTGCGCCCCCGACGCCGCGCACGCGAGGAGGGCCTCGCCGGCGTCGTTCGTGCAGCGGAGGGCGGCGCAGCTCCCCGAAGCGCCGCTCGACACCGCGCACGCGTCGCCCACCTTCTTGCCTTTGCAGGGGTCGAGCCGGCTCGGATCGGAGCACTCCGGCGCGGGCTTCGGGGGCGCGACGTCGGCAGACGCGGCGCTCGCCAGGGCGAGCGCCGCGAGCGCGAGGCACGACGAGAGGAGCCTGTTCACGGGATCGGACGGTAATACGGCGCCCGCGCGAGCGGCAAGGCGGGCGTGACCGGCCCTCCGGGGCCCTCAGTGGGCGGAGGGTCGACCGTCGAGCTCCGGTCGCGATGGCATCACCGCCTCGCGAGCGTGACGAGGCAGGAGCTGACGGAGCTGCGTCGCCGCCTCCGTCGCTCGCCGCTCGACGTCGATCGCCTGGTCGCGCACGCTCGACGCGAGGCGCAGCGAGACGATGATCGGCGCGACGTTCACGATCCCGAGGAAGAGGAGCACGCCGTGGCCCTCGAAGCGCATCGCCCGGGGCATGATGACGATCGCCCCGTCGCGCACCACCACCGACGCCGGGACGACGCCGAGGAGCTCGAGGAGGACCGGGGCGGCGAAGGCCAGGAGGGGCAGCGCGAGGACGAGCACGCGGACGAACGCGAGCCGCGCCGCCGATCGGCGCGCCCACGCGGCCGGTCGCGCGCCGAGGACGGACGCGCTCGCCGTCGCGGCGAGCATCGCGGGCACGATCGTGAGCGGGCTGGCGAGGCCGGAGACGAGGGCGACGGCGACGTGCAGGCAGCCGACGAGCACGAGATCGAGGACGGGCCGCGGCTGGCCGCGGGTCCGCACCACGAGGAGCGTCGACACCACCGCCACCACCGCGCCGTACGCCGCCATGAACGGCCACGACCGAACGCCGAGCGCGGCGACCCACACGAACGTGGCGATCCAGAACGCCATGGTCGCGGCGCCCCCGCGAGAGAGGCTGCGTCGCAGCGCGGCGACCGACGCGTCCAGCTCGCGCGAGGTCTCTTCGGCGTCCTCGACGGTCGGGCGCGCGAGCATCCGCAGCGCGGCGACCGCCTGCTCGCTGTGCTGATCGAGCGCGAGGGCGCGGTTCAGCTCGAGGAAGGCGCGCTCGCGGGCGCCCGCGGCGTCGTCGCCACTGGCGGCTGCCGCGTGCGCCTCGCGGATCGCCGCCTCCCCGTGCTCGCGCGCGAGGGCGCGCCGTCGCTGCACGTCGCGGTCGCCGTCGAGGTAGCGTTCGACGGTGTCGTGGAGCTCGCGCGCGGAGGACGGTCGGGTGCGCGGGTCGTGCGAGGTGGCTCGCACGCAGAGGTCTTCGAGCTCCGGGGGGACCGCGGCGCCGGTCGCGCGGAAGGCAGCGCGGACGTCGATCCCCCGCAACGTCTGCTCCACGGCCTCGGAGCGATCGGACGACGTGAGGCGGCGCGTCGTGAGGATCTCGAAGAGCACCACCCCGAGCGCGTAGACGTCCGAACGCTCGTCCGCGGCGCGGCCGACGAGCTGCTCCGGCGGCATGTAGCCGATGGTGCCGACGGTCGCACCGACCTCCGTCGCGTCGGAGGTCGCGTCGAGCGTGACGGGGGGCTGCGTCGGGGGATCGGCGTCGGGGGCGGCGGTCGTCGCCTCGCGGCTCGCCGGCTTCTCGGCGACGCGCGCGACACCCCAGTCGAGGAGGTACACCTCGCCGAAGTCGCCGAGCATGATGTTGGAGGGCTTGATGTCTCGATGGATCACCCCCCGAGAGTGCGCGTAGGAGACGGCGAGGCACACGGTCGAGAACGCGCCGAGCAGCTTGCGCAGCCCGTAGCGTTCGGCGAACGCCGGGTCGCCGCGGCGCAGCGCGTGGAGGACGTCGCGGAGGCTCTTGCCCTCGACCGCCCTCATCGTGAAGTACTCCTCGCCCCGCTCGTCGCGCGCGAAGTCGTACACCGGCACGATCGCGGGGTGCTCGAGCTGACCCTGCACGCAGGCCTCGCGGATGAAGCGGCCGCGCAGCGACGGGTCCGAGGCGACGCTCTCCTGCATCCTCTTGAACGCGATGCGTCGCCCGATCCGACCG
>JAEUKG010001045.1 GCA_016794325.1 Myxococcales bacterium
CCTGGTGCGGGCGCGCGCCGAGGCCGCGGCTCCGCCCCGCCCCGAGCCGCCGCGCTCGCAGGGAGATCCGCGCCGCGCATGATCAAGATCACCGGCGTCGACAAATCCTTCCGCTCCGCCGGCGGCGGAGCGCCGTCGCACGTGGTCAAGCACCTGTCGCTCACCGTGCCCGCGGGCTGCCTCTACGGGCTCATCGGCCCGGGCGCCGCCGGCAAGAGCGTCCTCTTGAAGCTCATCACCGGGCTGATGAAGCCCGACCGCGGCTCGATCCAGGTCGACGGCCAGGAGGTGACGGAGCTGTCCGAGCTCGGGCTCCAGAAGCTCCGGCTGAAGTTCGGGATGCTGTTCCAGAACAACGCCCTCTTCGACCACCTCACGGTCGGCGACAACATCGCCTTCCCGCTCCGCCGGCTCTACGCCCTCCCGGAGGAGCAGGTCCAGCAGCGCGTCACCGAGCGCCTCGGCCACGTGTCGCTGCCCGGCTTCGAGGGGCGCATGCCCTCGGGCCTGTCGGGCGGGCAGAAGAAGCGCGTCGGCGTGGCGCGCGCCACCGTCACCCAGGCGCCGATCGTGCTCTACGACGAGCCAGCGGCGGGGCTCGATCCGGTGACGTCGCAGAAGATCTTCGAGCTCCTCAAGGAGGAGCAGCGCGCCTCGAACGCCACGTGCGTCATGGTGTCGAGCGATCTCGATCGCCTCCTCACCGTCACCGACCGCGTCGGGATGATGTACCGCGGCGAGCTCATCTTCGACGGCACCACCGAAGAGGCGAAGGCGTCGACCGAGCCGCGGGTGCGGCAGTTCGTCCACGGGCTCACCGAAGGCCCGCTCTGAGGCGCGCCCGTGCGCGACGTCCTCTTCCTCGTCGTGCCGTGGATCGTCCGCATCGCGGCGTCGTACCTCGTCGTGTGGCTCGACGAGCGCAGGATGTCCGAGGAGCTGCGCGAGCGCGCGTGGCCGCCGTCCAGCCGGCTCTCCGCACTCTTCGGCTTCGACGTCCTCGCCGTGCTCGTCCACTTCGTCAAGACGCGGTGGCGCCCACTCTGGGCGATCCATCGGCTCGCGTGGGGTCTCTTGCTCGGCCTCCTCGCCGCGGGGGCCGTGCTCGGCCTCTCGGTCGGCGCGGTGATCCTCCTCGCGCTCGCGCTCGGCGAGCCCCTCGACTGAAGCCATGCTCCTCTTCAAGAAGCCGTTCCACGAAGGCCTGAAATCGGGCGCGATCACCCTCACCTACCGCCGGTGGAAGAAGCCGCACGTGCGCGCGGGCGGCCGCTACCGCTGTCACCCGATCGGCGTCCTCGAGGTCGACGCCGTCTCGCAGGTGAAGGTCGCGAGCATCCGCGCGCGCGACGCCGCGCGCGCCGGCTTCGCGTCGCGCGACGCGCTCGTCGCCTACCTCGCCGAGCTCGGCCCCCTCGACGACGACACCGAGGTCTACCGCGTCGAGCTCCACTACGGCGGCGACGGCGACCGGGTGGAGATCGCCCTCGACGACGACCTCGGGCCGGACGACGTCGCCGCCATCGGCGCGAGGCTCGCCAAGATGGACGGCGACGCGCCGTGGACGAGGGCGGTGCTCGCGCTCATCGACGCGCGGCCGCGCGTCGCCGCGTCGAAGCTCGCGGCCGAGCTCGGGCGCGAGACCGCGCCGTTCAAGGTCGACGTCCGCAAGCTGAAGAAGCTCGGCCTCACGCAGAGCTTCGAGGTGGGGTACGAGCTGTCGCCGCGCGGGCGGGCGTACCTCGCCGCCTCGGCCCCCGCTCGAAAGCGAACGAAGTCAAGGACTTAGGGCCCCATCCGACCGGCGGCAGATTCGCGAAAGGTTTGCGCGGGCTGTGCTATGGCAGAGCTATGCACGGCCTTGTCCCCGAGGTGCTGCGATGTCCGCTCGACCGCGGCGAGCTCGTGGCGTCGATCGCCTGGCCGTGGGGTGACGCCGACGGCACGCTCACGTGCGCGACCTGCAGCGCCGAGCACGCGATCGAGCGCGGCATCGCGCGCCTCGTGGATCCGCAGACGATCTGCGAGGTGAAGGCGGCCGAGCAGAGCGCCCGCGATCAGGGCGCGAAGGCCTACGACGGGCGCATGAGCAAGCTCCGCGGCAAGGCCGAGGTGCCGTCGTCGCTCCGCGCGCTCGACCCCGAGCCGGGCGACGTCG
>JAEUKG010001108.1 GCA_016794325.1 Myxococcales bacterium
CCGCTGCGCGCTGCCCCGGCGCGAGCCGCGGCGCGCCCGTCGAGCCCGACTCCACGTGCCACTCGCCGTACGCGCGGACCATCCGCGCGATGTCGTGCAGCTCGGCGCGCGGGTCGCGTTCCGTCATGGAATCCGGATAACAGTTTTGTTATCTCAGCGCCATGATCGACTACGACGCGAAGAGCTGGCTCCGAGTGGCGTTCGCGGTGAAGGGCACGGTGCTGCCGCGCATCGCGCTCCGCATCGCGATGGTCGCCGCGATCGGCGTCCTCGCGGCGTGGCTCAACGCGCGGATTGGGCTGAAGATCCCGGCGATCGCGCACACGCTCATCGGCGTCGCCCTCGGCCTCCTCCTCGTGTTCCGTACGAACGCGTCGTACGACCGCTACTGGGAGGGCCGCAAGCTCCTCGGCTCGATGGTCAACCGCACGCGCGACGTCTCGCGTCAGATCGCGGCCTACACGCGCGGTGACGACGCGGCGACGCGCGCGCACGTCCTCGCGGTGCGGCGTTACCTCGTCCTCTTCTACCGGCTCGCGGCGCAAGGCCTGAGGAGCGAGAAGAACCTCGACGCGGTGGCGCCGCTCCTCGCCGACGGCGATCGGGAGATCCTCGAGCCGGTCAACGCGCGCGCGTACGTGGCGCTCCGCCTCCTCACCAAACACGTGCGCGCCCTCCACGAGGAGGGGAAGCTCTCGGATCCGCACGTCATCACCATCGACGGCGGCGTCACCGCCCTCGTCGACGCGCTCGGCGCCTGCGAGCGCATCGTCAAGACGCCGGTCCCGTTCGCGTACGCCCAGCACATCAAGGTCTTCGTGCTGCTCTTCACGTTCACCATCCCGTTCGCGGTGGTGGACGTCCTCCACTGGGGCACGCCGGTCGCGGCCGCGATCCTCGGCTTCGCCCTCTTCGGCATCGACGAGATCGGCGTCGAGATCGAGGACCCGTTCGGCTACGACGACAACGACCTTCCGGTCGAGCGCATCGGCGACGGCATCGAGGCGAGCACGAAGGACATCGTCGGCGGGTGAGCCCGCGCGTGCGACGCGCCCTCGCGCTCTCGACGCGCTCCGTCGACGCCGCGGCCTTCAGCGCGTGAAGTGGATGCGGACCTGCGCCGCCGAGCTCGTCGTGTTGCCGTCTCGGTCGAGGCCCGCCTCCCAGCGCTTGCGCATCGCGCACGCCTTGGCCTCGCGCCCGAAGCCGTGGCCGGGATCGCTCATCACCACCACCGACTGCGGCTTGCCGTCGGCGCCCACCGTCGCCTTGATGACGACGTAGGCCTCGTTGATGTCCTCGCTCTCGGCCTCGGAGGGGAAGGGGCAGTCCCACTTGTCGCCGCCGGTCAGCCGCGGCGGACGCGAGCGATCGACCGTGGGCGGCGGCGGCGGCGGGGGCGGCGCCACCGTACCGGTGCCCGTGCCGCCGGGCTTGCCCTCGGCGACGGCGTTGCGCTGGTAGGTCGGGCCCCCCTTGGCTTGAGCCTGCGTGACGCCGCCGGCGTACGAGTCGCCGGTGCCGGTGACGAACGTGTTGCCGGTGAGGTCGACGGGCTCGTTCGGATCCGGCGCCTGCGCGAGCACGGCGCCCGCCTTCGCGGCCTCGGGCGGGGGCGGCGGCGGCTCGTCCTTCTGGGGCTGAGGCTGCGCGGTCGGCTGAGGCTTCTCTTCCTCTTTCTCCGCGGGCTTCGGCGGCGGCTCGTCTTTGGGCTTGTCCGGCTCGATGTCGTACGTCTGCGCGAGCTTGTCGGCGACGAGGCTCTTCACGTCGCGCTGCCACGAGATGAAGTCGCGGAACATCACCGCCGCGCCTCCCGCGGCCGCGACCCCGGCGTGGAACACGATGGCGCCGGCGACCGCGATCGCCACCATCGTCGAGCCGCCCGAGCCCATCGCCGCGATGCGATCCATCGGGTCGCCGCCGGCCGCGAGCGCGGCGGCGGCGTGGTGCTGGGCCTGGGTCGACTTGCCGTTCCGGTGGCGATGCATGCGGCTCACTTCGCGGGGGGAGGGGGGACGTTACTTCGGGGCGGGGGCCATCGGAGGTACGGGCGTGACCCCGAAGGCGATCTTCGAAATCTGGGCCTGCTTGAGGAGATCGAGGACGTGGATCACGCGGCCGTGCGTCACCGCGGAGTCGGCCTTGATGACGGCGCGCAGATCCGGGTTCGCCTTGCGCCGCTCGCGGGCGATCTCGAGGATCGCGTCGTCGTTCTTCACCGGCTTGGAGTCGACGAGGGTGGCCCCGTCGGCCGCGAGGATGATGCTGAAGACCACCTGGACGTCCTGGTTGCCCGTGGACGCCTTGGGGAGGTCGAGGGGCACCGCCTGCGACACGATGAGCTTCGCCGTCACCATGAAGATGATGAGGAGCACGAGGGTGATGTCGACGAGCGGCGTGACGTTGATGCCGACGATCGCCTCTTCGGAGTCGGAGGAGCCTCCACCGGCCATGGCTAGTTCGCCTCCTCGTCTTCGTCTTCCGCCGGCTTGGCCTTCTCGGCCTTCTTGGCCGCCGCCTTCTTCGCGGGGGCGGGGGCGGGCGCCTCGGCCGGGGCCTCGGCGGGCACGCCCTCGGCGCGCAGGTGCGCGAGGAGGAGGTGGGCGAGGGCGTCGGTGTTGGCCTGCGTCGCCTTCACGATGCGCTGGAAGGTGTTGAAGGCCGCGACCGCGGGGATCGCGACGATGAGGCCGATCGCGGTGGCGACGAGCGCCTCGGCGATGTTGGCCATGACCGCCTGCGGGGCGACCTGGGTGGCGGCGCCGCCCGCGGCGCCCGCGACGTTCGCCTTCGCGAGCTCGTCGAACGCGCCGACGATGCCGATGACCGTGCCGAGGAGGCCGATGAACGGCGCGTTGTTGCCGAGCGTGCCGAGGAAGGCGAGGCGCTTCTCGAGCTTGATGCGCTGGAGCGCGGCGGCGCCCGCCATCGCCTCTTCGGCGGCGTCGGCGCCCATGTCGGCCTCGACGATGCCGGCGACCACGACCGCGGCCTCCGCGCTCGGCGACGCCTCGAGCCGCCGCCGCGCGCCGGCGAGGTCGCCCTGGCGGAGCAAGCGCCCGAGATCCTTCATCAGGGCCGCCGCGTCGTCCCGGAGGGAGAAGTAGAGCCACGCGCGCTCGAGCATGATCGCGAGCGACACGACGCTGAGGACCAACATCAAGACGAGGACCCACAAGGTCCCCAGCCCGACCATCGCGCTCTTGACTCTCTCGATCATGATCTGTGGAAAGCTCCTCTAACCCGTTCGCCGCCAACTGCCCAGTCGTTATACTTTCGTTTTACTCAACCGTCGCCGCCGGCGCCGCCTTGGGGGCCCGCAAGTGCTGGCTCTCTAAGGTCGAAAACGCCGCCGAGCACGGTGGTGGCGTAGGCTCCTCGGGGTAGCACGAAGTAAACCCGCAAGCTCGTGACATCCATGGCGTCCTTCGTGACATCCGCGAGCGTCTCCCATCGCATCTCACGTACCCAGACCCGCAGCGCCCGGCGCGTCCCCTCTGCGTAGGTCCCGAGCTTGCCGAAGTCCACGGTGGTTCCAACCACTTCTCGGAGCGCTTCTTCCTCGAGCGCCGCGATCCGGCCCCCCGCGGGCTTCATCTTGGGACCGTGCATGGGTCCGGTCGGTGACACCTCACCACGGGCGGCGCGTTCACGGTCGACCTGGACGTCCGTGCAGGCGAAGAGCCCGCCCGACGCGTGGAGCTCGAGCACGTCGCCGTCCTCGGGCACGTGCCAGCTCCCGTCGGCGACGCGCCGCTCGAGGACGCGGTTGAAGACGGCGCTCTGCAGCGCCGAGGCGAGGAAGCGGCGCTGCTTCGGGTCGCGCGGCTCGGGCGCCTCGCCCTTCAGCCAGGCGAGGGCCCGGGCGGCGTTGTCGCCGTCGCGGCCGAAGCGCTGGCCTCCGTAGGCGTTCGGCGCGCCCCGCTCGGCGATCGAGCCGAGCGCGGCCGTCGCCTCGGCGACGCGGGCGCGGGGGACGTCGCGGAGCGTGACGACGAAGCGGTTGCCGGCGAGGTGCCCCGTCTTCAGCTTGTTCCGGTGCCGGAGCGCCCACTCGAGGCGGATGCCGTCGAGCGACAGCGCGCGCGCGCGCGCCTCGAGCGCCGTGTCCTTGGCGTGGCAAGGCACGCTCACCGTCTGGGTGGTGACGGCGCGCCGGTCCTTCATGCCGGGGACGCCGACGTCGCGCGGGTGGACGCCGAGCGCGCGCGCGATCCGGCGCACCGCCTCGTCGGTGGTGAGGTCGATCTTCTCGAACCGGAGGTAGAGGTGCTCGCCCTCGCCCGAGGGCTCGTAGAGCGGGAGCTCCTCGACGACGAAGTCCTCGGGCTTGGCCTTGAACGATGCAGGGATCACTCGGTCTCGTGCGCCATCACGTCGCGTGGGCTGCGGAAGTATTGTTGGGGGGAGTAGCGGAGGAAGTTCGAGACCCGAGAGGTATACACGCAGGCATAGTCCTCGACCTGCTTTCCGAAGCTCGACTGCTCGCGCCCCTCCTTCATCAGGGAGCCCCAGTAGGGGTGGAAGCGCAGGTTCGAGCGGCGCTCGATGATGCGGCCCTCGGCCTCGGCCTCGCGGAGCAGGCCGCGGATTCGCTCGATGGCGCGCTTGATGCGGACGCGCTCGGCCTCGAGGGCGGGCGGCGGCAGCGGCATCGCGCCCGCGCTCGCCGGCTGCTTGGCGTCGAGCAGCCGGGTCAGCTCCTTCACCCGGCTCTGGTAGAAGCGGAGCTCGTCCTCGAGGCTCGCGCGCGTCTCGTCGAGGGCCTCGAAGCGCTCGTGGTCGCCGCGGCACGCCTCGTGGGCGTCGATCTCGCGCTCGAGCTCCTGGATGATCATCGCGGTGCGCCACGCCGAGTCCTTCTTGCTCCGGAGGATGTCGCCGTAGATGTGGTCGCCCACGTACAGGATCTCGTCGCCGCCCACCCCGAGCGCCCGCTCGAAATCGACGAGGTTGCCCCCGACGTAGACGCGGCCCCGCTCGAGGGGGAAGGTCGCCGGCTTCGCGGCGCCGCCCTCCACGTGCTCGAGGAGGACGCGCCGCTCCTGGAAGAAGGCGGGCTTCGTCGCCGCGACCACCACCACGTCGAAGAAGTTCCGCCACGACGGGTATTCGCTCATCGCGCCCCCGAGGAGGTACGTCATCATCGCGTCGGTGTAGGCCCAGCGCGAGTTCGTGAGCAAAAAGAGCTTCTTGCCCGTGCTCCGGAACTTGTGGAGGGTGGGGGCGAGCGACGGGTCCTTCTTCACGTAGCGGGGCAGATCGCTCATCACCGCGTCGAGGATCGTGCCGTCGCGGTGGGCCTCGTCGATGCACTCGCGGATGTCGGTGAAGGTCTTCGCGTAGTCGATGGCGTAGCCCTTGGCGTCCATCGCGTCGACGATCGCCGCGTAGCAGGCGACCTCCGAGAGCGCGTAGAGGGTGTCGATGAAGTGGTAGCGCGGGGTCGCGGGGCGGATCTTCTTCGCGTGGTAGAGCTCCTTGATCTCCTCCTGCGACAACTCACGCAGGCCGTGGAAGCCCCGGTGGACGAACTTGTAGCGGTCCATCTTGAGGACGTGCCCGCAGCGCTTGTCGATGAGCAGGCCGCGCACCGGGAAGTCGGTCGGGTGGACGATCGACTTGATGAGCTCCGGGTAGCCGCGGAGCACGAGCTTGTCGACCGTCGCCCGGATCGACAGGTCGTCCATCGCCTCCTGGTCGTAGATCGCCAGGGTGTAGTCCATGTCGAAGCCCACCCAGGCGATGTTCGAGAGCTTCAGGCTCCTGTTGCAGAATACACGCGATGGCGCCGGGATCTTCGGCGCCCGCTCCCGCGACAAGAAATCGTCGATCGGCAGGAGGAGCTGGGGCTGCGACTCGCGATTGGTCGGATCGGCGCTCACGTGGTCTAGGATAGGGGGCATGGTGTCTATCGTCATCCTCCGCGCGGGGGATCCCCCGCCGAGCGTGGCCGAACGGCGGGGGACGTTCTTCGACTTCATCACCCGGAGCGCGGGCGGCGGTGCGGCGGTGCGCTGGTCCGAGCACGACGTCCGCACCGACGCGCCGCTGCCTGGGGTCCACGCCGCCGACGGCTTCGTCATGACCGGCTCCTCGTCGAGCGTGACCGAGCGCGCCCCGTGGATGCTCCGCACGGAGGCCTGGCTCCGCGACCTCCACGCCGCCGAGCGGCCCTTCTTCGGCATCTGCTTCGGGCACCAGATGCTCGCCCAGGCCCTGGGCGGCGTCGTCGCCAAGAACCCCCGCGGGCGGGAGATCGGCACGATCCGCGTCGAGCTCCACCACGGCGCCGAGCACGATCCGGTCTTCCTCGGCCTCCCCCGGACGGCCGTGGTCAACGCCACCCACCAGGACTCGGTGACCTCGCTCCCGGCGGGGGCGCGCCTGCTCGCCTCGAGCGACAAGGAGCCCCACGCCGCCTTCGCGATCGGGGACCACATCCGGTGCGTGCAGTTCCACCCCGAGTTCGACGGGGAGATCATGAAGGGCTACGTCCGTGCGCGCGCGCACCTGCTCGCCCAGGAGGGGCTCGACGCCGACGCCATCCACGACGAGGCCGGCGACACGGAGCACGGCCCCCTCATGCTCCGCAACTGGGTCGACGCCCTCGCTCGGAGGGGGCGGTGAGGCGCCTCGGATCCGTCGCCCTCGTCGCGTGCGCGGTCGCGCCCGGGTGCGCCGAGTCGTACCCCAAGCCCGCGCCGCCGGCGGAGCTGTCGATCGGCGGCGGCGGCGCCTTCCGCCTCGCGGTGCGCAAAGACGGCAAGAGCCTGCGCCTCACCCGCGGCGGCACCGAGGAGCTCGTGCGCCTCGCGGAAGGAGGTATCCAGCTCGGGATGCTCGACTCCCTGAGCGACACCGCGTCGTACGACCCCTACTACCTCGACCCCGCCATCGCCCCCCCGCCGAGCGATCTCGTGTGGCAGGGGATCACCGGCGGCGAGCTCGCGGCCGAGGGCGGCGAGGCCCGGGGGCGGCTCGCGTTCGGCGGGGCGTCGGCCCGCCTCGCCGCGCGCGCCGACGCGAGCGGGCGCTTCCTCCTCTCGCTCGACGTCGAGGACGAGGACCCGGCCGCGCCTCGGGTGGCGTTCGTGCGCCTGCGCCTGCGCGTCTCGCGCTCCGAGGCGTTCTACGGCCTCGGCGAGCGCCACGACTCGGTCGACCAGCGCGGCAAGCTCCGCCCGATGCAAATCGAGCCCGACGGCGAGGTCGAGACGCTCTACAACGAGGTCCACGTGCCGATCCCGCTCCTCGTCGGGACGCGAGGGTGGGGGACGTTCGTGGAGTCCAAGCGCGTCGGCGTGTTCGACGTCGCCCGAGGCGAGCCCGACGTCGTCGAGATCACGTACGCCTTGCCGCCGCTCAAGGGCGCGCGCGAGACGTTCAAGGTGCACCTCTTCGGCGCCGCCCACCCCCTCGACGTCACCAAGTCCTACTACGACGTCACCGGCTACCCGCTTCTTCCGCCGCGGTGGGGGCTCGGCCCGGTGATGTGGCGCAACGAGAACCGCGAGCAGGCCCAGGTGGCGGACGACCTCGAGAAGCTCCGCGCCCTCGATCTGCCCGCGACCGGGATGTGGCTCGACCGACCCTACGCCACCGCGGTCAACACCTTCGACTTCGACCCCAAGAAGTTCCCGTCGCCCGCCGCGATGGTCGACGCCATCCGCGGCGCCGGCCTGCGGCTCGCGGTGTGGCACACCCCCTACCTCGAGCCCGCGGCCGAGCCGCTGGTGTCGGAGGCGAAGGCCAAGGGCTACTTCGTCCCCCGGCCGAGCATTCCCCTCAACAAGTGGAGCGTGCCGATCGATTTCACGAACCCCGCGGCGGTCGAGTTCTGGCAGAAGAACCTCCAGCGGTACGTCGCCGCCGGCGTCGAGGGCTTCAAGCTCGACTTCGCCGAGGACGTCGCCCCCTCGCTCCGGGCGGGCCGCAACGCGTGGGGCTTCTTCGACGGGTCCGACGAGCGGACGATGCACCACGACTTCACCGTGCTCTACCACCGCACGTACCGCGAAAAGGTGCAAAATACACCGTTTCTGCTCTGCCGGGCGGGCCGCTGGGGCGACCAAGCGAACGCGACGCTCATCTGGCCGAGCGACATGGACGCCACGCTCACCAAACACCGCGAGAAGTTCAAGGACGCCCAGGGCGCGGACGTCGTCGGCATCGGCGGCCTGCCCGCGACCGTGATCATGGGCCTCGGGCTCGGCGTGAGCGGCTTTCCGTTCTTCGCCTCCGACACCGGCGGGTACCGCCACGGCCCCGCCGACAAGGAGACCTGGGTCCGGTGGGCCGAGCAGACGGCGCTGTGGCCCGCGATGGAGGTCGGCGACGGCTCGTCGACGATGCCGTGGGAGTCGCCCCCCGGCACCGGGCGCGACGCGGAGTCGCTCGACGTCTACCGGGCGTACGCGCGCCTCCACCTCCGCCTCTTCCCGTTCTTCTGGAGCTACGCGACGCGGATCGCGGCCGACGGGCGCCCGATCGCCCGCCCGTTCGGGCTCGCCTTCCCCGAGCTCGGCGCCCACCCCGACGACCAGTACATGCTCGGCGACGAGCTCCTCGCCGCGCCGGTGATGACGAAGGGCCAGACGTCGCGCAAGGTGCTCCTCCCGCCCGGCGAGTGGCTCGACTGGTTCGACGGCGACGTCCACCGGGCGGCGAGCGCGCTCGCGCCCACGGTCGTGGAGGTGCGGGCGCCCCTCGGCAAGGCGCCGCTCTTCCTGCGGCGCGGCGGGGTCGTCCCCATGCTCCGTCCCACCATCGACACCCTGAACCCCGTCACGCCCGGCCGCGGCCTCGACTCCTACGACGACGATCGCGGCTTCTTGTACGTGCGCGCGTTCGCGCAGCGCTCCGGAGTCTCGTGGTTTTCGCTCTACGATCGCTCCACCGTCTTCGTCGACCGCGGCGACGGGAGCACCCTCGCCCTCGAGCTCGCCGGTCCCTCGGAGTACCGGGGCCTGGTCGCCGAGGTCGTCGGGGTGCCCGCGCCCCGCGTCGCCCCCGCCGACCTGCCGCGCTTCGACACGGTCTCGGCCCTCGAGGCCGCGCCGCGCGGCTACGCGTGGCTGCCCGCGTTCGGGGGCACGCTCTGGGTCAAGTCGAGCAGCCGCGTCGCGTTTTCGCTCTGACCCGCGCCTGAGCCGCGCGGGCCGCGGGGCTCAGCGGTGTCGCGTGCCCGAGGCCTGGACCTCGA
>JAEUKG010001114.1 GCA_016794325.1 Myxococcales bacterium
CACGTTGAGGATCCCGCCCCGGCCGCGCTCGACCATGCGCGGGAGCACGGCGCGGGTGAGGAGCACGAGGCTCGTCACGTTGAGCTCGATCATCGAGACCGTCTTGTCCTCGGCCGCGCGCTCGAAGAGCCCGATGTCGCCGACGCCGGCGTTGTTGACGAGGACGTCCACGTCGCCCACGAGCTCGGCGATGCGCCCCCCGAGGGCCTGGGTCGCGGAGCGATCCGCCAGATCGCAGGCGACGGCGTGCACGGTGAGCCCGTCGCGCGCGACCTCCTTCGAGAGCTCCTCGAGGCGCTCCTTGCGGCGCGCGACGAGGACGAGCGACTTGGCTCGACGGGCGACGAGCCGGGCGATCTCCCTGCCGATGCCCGACGAGGCGCCGGTGACGACGACGACGCCGCCGTCGATGGGTGAGCCCATCAGAGGCTCTCCGCGCACGAGTAGATGCCCCAGCGGCACGAGCTCGCGGTCGACAGGCACGAGAGCATCTTCGTCCGCCCAGCGGCGTTCATCCCCGACAGGTACATCATGCAGTCGGTCTTGGTGACGCTCTTGCACTTGGCGACGATCTGGTTGCACGTCGGCTCGGCGGTCGTGTCGGGGCACGACGTCTTCAGCGCCTCGTCGCCGCAGCGGTAGGTGTTGCAGGCGTCGCAGACGCTCTGCCGCGTGAGCTTGAGGAGGCACGCGACCGCCCGCTCGGCGACCTTCGGCTTGAAGTACTTCTTGTAGTCCTCGCAGCGCGTCCGCGAAAACGGGAAGTCGCCGTCCTTGCAGCGCTGCATCGCGGCGCAGGCGGCCGGCGCGCCGGTCGTCTCGTTGCACGCGGCCTTGGGCCGCGTCACGTTCGCCGGGTTCACGAACCCGCAGCCGCCGCTGTCGTCGTCGTCGTCGTCGGCCTCGGCGGTGGGGGCCACCATCGGACCGTCGTCGTCGTCGTCTTCGACCGCCGGCGCCGGCGGCTTCTTCGGCTTCGGCGCCGCCTCCACGAGCGGCCCGCCCGCGTCCTGCGCGACCGCGGGCTGCGGCGGGATCTCGATCACCGCGACCTGAGGCTCGCGCCCGCCGGTGCCGCAGGCGGCCCCGGCGGCGATGGAGACCGTCAGGGCGAGGAAGGCTTCGCGTTCGACGCGCATCGGACCGACGATAGCGCAATTCTCCGGCCGACGGCGGCGGCGACCGCGAATCCCGCCGACGGCGCCGGCGACCCCGATCGCGCCGGCCACGATCGCCACCGACCACGAAGGTTCAGCGGCGACGCCGTTCGCGCTTCTTGCGGTTCTTCGCGCGGCGCGCCTCCGCCTCGGCGTCGCCGCCGGCCGCGGCCTCGACCGGCGGCGCCGCCTCGCCGCGCGTGTCGTCGAGCGCCCGCGCGATGGGGTCGAGCACCTGGCGGTAGCTCTCGTGGAAGTGGCGCGAGGCGACCGTCGCCGCGAAGACGCGCTCGCCCTCGAGCCACCGCCCCCGGAGATCACCCGCGAGCGCCTCGTCGAGCGCGCTCGTCAGCTCCACCGGCATCGCGTCGAGCCCGAGCGAGTGCGCGCCGGCCATCACGCCGAGCGACACCGCGTGCCGCACCTTGAAGATCGTCGCGCTCGACGGGATGCGCATCGTGAGCGTCGCCGCGCTGAGCTCGCGCTCGCACGCGCTCTTGTCGTAGGAGTGGAAGGCGCGGCACGCGAGCGGCCGCGCCTCGTAGGCCCGGCACCGCCCGCTGGCGACGTCGAGCAGCGGGCACGGCCGGCGCGCCGCCGCGCGCTCCTCCATCGTCTGGGTGCGGGCGTGGTTCGCCGCCTCCGCGACCTTCGCCCGGAGGGCGACGAGCTCCTCGGCCCCGAACGTCGACCCGAGGTGCGCCGCGAGGTGGAGGACCTCCGGCGGCGACGCGAGCACGGTCGTGCCGTGGCAACACGCGGCGCAGCCGGCGGCGCAGGCGAGGGCCGGCCGGAGCGGCTCCACGTGGCGCGCGATCTCCTCGCTCGCCTCCTCCGCGGAGGCGAAGGCCTCGGTGACGCAACTCCCGATCTCGCCCGCCGCGAGGTCCTCGC
>JAEUKG010001141.1 GCA_016794325.1 Myxococcales bacterium
ACCGTGGTCGTCTCCGACGTCGAGGCGGGGCTCCGACTCCGGCACGCGCTCGGGGTCACGCTCGTCACGAAGGACGGGACGGTCCTCCACGCGGACGGCCGGATCTCCGGCGGCTCGGGCGAAGAGCTCGCCCAGGGGATGCTGGAGACGAAGCGCGAGATCCGCGCGCTCGGCGAGGAGGTCGTGCGCAAAGACGCGCACGCGAGCGAGTGCCTCGCGCGCCACCAGCACTTGCGCGAGCGCATCGCCGAGATCCAGGGATTCCTCGAGCGCGCGCGGCAGAAGGCCCACGACGACGAGCTCGCGCTCGTGCACGCCGAGCGCGATCTCCACGCCGCCGAGGCCAAGGTCGAGTCGGCGCAGCGCCGTATGGAGACGGTCGCCACCGAGCTCGCCGAGCTCGTTGCGGCGCTCGACGCCGCGAGCGCGGAGCGCGAGCTCGCGGCCCGCGTGCTCGACGAGGCCCGCGCGACCTTGGCGTCGAAGTCGCTCGAGCTCGAGGGCTCGGAGGCGCAGGCGGCGTCGTGGCGCGCGCAGGTCGACGGCCAGCGCGAGGTCGTGATGGACAAGCGCGTGCGCGTCGCCGGCGTGCGCGAGCGCCTCACCGCCGCCCGCGGCACGGTGACCCGGCTCGAGAAGAGCCACGACGAGCTCGGCGCCCGCGCGGCGCGGCTCGACGAAGAGCTCTGCGCGGGCGCGGCCGAGGCGGGCACGACCGCCGCGCTCCTCGTTCGGCACCGCGAGGAGCTCGGGCTCGCGCTCGACGCGGCGCGCGACGCCGAGAAGCGCCTCTCCGAGGCGCGCACGGTGTTCGACGCCTTCCGCGCGAGCCTGTCGGAGAAGGACGCGCTGCTCAAGGACCTGCGCTCGCAGGCCGAGACCGCGCGCGAGGAGCTCGGCGTGCACGAGATGGCGCTGCGCGAGAAGGAGCTCGCGCTCTCGCACCTCGTGGAGTCGGTCGCCGAGAAGTTCCGGGGCCTGCGCCTCGACCGCATCATCGGCGACTACCACCTGCGGCCGCCGCCCGACGACGAGTCGCGGGCGCGCATCGGCGAGCTCACGAACCTCATCGATCGCATGGGCAGCGTGAACCTCGACGCGATGCGGGAGCACGAGGAGGCCGAGAAGCGCTACGCGTTCTACACGGAGCAGAAGGCGGACCTCGATCGCGCCCTCGCCGACCTCGAGCGCGCCATCCAGCAGATGAACCGCGAGAGCAAGCGGCTCTTCCAGGACACGTTCGAGGCGGTGAACGAGCGCTTCCAGGAGATCTTCCCCAAGATGTTCCGCGGCGGGCGCGCGGCGCTCCGGCTCACGAACCCGGAGGACATGCTCGAGACCGGCATCGACATCCTCGCCCAGCCGCCGGGCAAGAAGCTCTCGAGCATCGAGCTCATGAGCGGCGGCGAGAAGGCGCTGACCGCGGTGTCGCTCATCTTCGCGATCTTCCAGATCAAACCGTCGCCGTTCTGCATCCTCGACGAGGTCGACGCCCCGCTCGACGAGGCGAACGTCGCTCGGTACAACGAGATGATCCGCGGGATGACCGACCGCTCGCAGTTCATCCTCATCACCCACATCAAGCGCACGATGCAGATGGTGGACGTCCTCCACGGCGTCACGATGCAGGAGCTCGGCGTGTCGCGCCTCGTCAGCGTCCGCGTCGACGGCGCGATGTCGGGTGAGGCCGGCGTCAAGAAGACGGACAAGAAGACCGGCGGCGGCGAGGCGGCGGTCGCCTGACCTTCAGCGGTCGGGTGGCCCCGAGAGCGGGCCGCTCTGGGACGGGCGGGGCGAGACGACGACGCGGTTGCGTCCGCTCTGCTTGGCCTCGTACATCGCGGCGTCAGCGCGCGTCTCGAGCTCACCCGGGCTCTCGGCGCCGTCCCAGGTCGCGACGCCGATCGACACCGTCTGCGCGATCTTGAGCGCGGGGGTGAGCTCGAAGGGCTGGGTCGCCGTCGCCTCGCGGATGCGTGACGCGGTGGCGAGAGCTTGGGTGGGACCGGTCTGCGGCATGATGAGGACGAACTCCTCGCCGCCGCGGCGCACGAGGACGTCGAGCCGCCGCACGCTCGCGCGCACGCGGTCCGCGAACTGCCGGAGCGCCGCGTCGCCGGCGGCGTGGCCGTGGGTGTCGTTCACGCGCTTGAAGTGATCGAGGTCCATGAGGAGCACGCTCACCTCGCCGTGGCTGCGGCGCGCGCGCTCGAGCTCCTCCACCAGCTTCGGGTAGAGGTAGCGCTGGCTCATCGCCATCGTCAGGTCGTCGAAGGTGGCGAGGCGCTTGAGGCGGGCGCGGTCGATCGCGGGCGAGCTGCAGCTCGCGAGGAGGCGGAGGAGGAGCTGGTCTTCGTCGCCGAAGGCGGCGGCGTCGGGCGACGTGACGGACAGGACGCCGATGACCTCGCCCGCCGCCCACAAGGGCTCGGCCATCATCGCGGTGACGGCGAACGTCTGCGGCATCGCCTTGTACCTGGGATCCTTCGCGACCTCGTCGATGCGGAGGGCCTCCGCGTGGTCGACGACCCACCCGATGACGCCCTCGCCTCGCTTGAAGTCCATCGGGCGATCGCCGGCGCCGGTGCCGCTCCGCGCCCCGCAGAGCAGCGACGTCTTGGTGGCGTCGAGGAGGCGGATGGAGACGTGATCGGCGGCGATGAGCTTCTGGGCGGTGTCGGTCACGTGGCGGAGGAAATCCTCGAGCGGCCGATCTTCGGTCAGCTGGCTCGTGAGCTCGAGCAGGGCGAGGAGCGCGTCGCGCGCGTCGGTCCGCACCTCGGGAGCATAGCGCCGATCGTCACTCGACGACGGCGATGTCGCCGAGCTCGTGGGCGCGGCCGCGCGTGTCACACGCCGGATGCTCCGCGTTCGCCGGATCGTCGCCGTCGGGGCGGGAGGCGCGGCGGCGGGCGCGACCTCCTCGACCGCGCGGCCGGGCCCGACCTCGGCGGTGCAGCCCGCGAGCGCGGCCGCGGCCGCGGCGAGGATGGGGCGGACGATGGGGACTTCGTGGCGCGGACGAGGTCGACGGCGCGCTCGGGCGGATCGAGGCGAGGTCGATCACGTGCAGATTGCACTTTTCGCAGAAGCGGGCGGCGACGGCGCCGGCGAGGTCCTCCCACGTCACGGGCCACGGGGGCGACGACGACGAGGCGCATGGGCCCCGGTGACGAGCCAGGGGCGCGAGAGGTCTCCCCGGCTTCAGTGGAAGTCGCGGCTCATCGAGGGCAGGCGCGCCCCCTCGGGGCCGCCGCCGGTCTCGGGCGCCGGCTCGCGCAGGGCGAGGCGGGTCATGTGGGAGACGACGACGTGGACGACCTCGCCCTGGCGCTCGATCTTCCCCCGCACGCGGACGAGGCTCGCGGTGGTGGCGACGTGCCGCAGCCGCTCGAACACCGGCGCCCAGAGGACGAGGTTGACGAAGCCGTGCTCGTCCTCGAGCGTGCCGAAGACGACCCCGCTCGCGGTGGCCGGCCGCTGGCGGCAGATGACGAGGCCGGCGGTCTCGACCGCGCGGCCGTGTTTGGCGCGGGCGACCTCGCGCGAGGAGAGCACCCGCTTGCCGAGGGTCGGGCGAGCGATGAGCATCGGGTGGTCGTCCACCGAGAGGCCGGTGCGCTCGTAGTCGAGCACGAGCTGCTCGGCGCGGCCGAGGCGAGGTAGCTGCACCCTGCACGGATCGAGCGCCTTGCCGGCGAAGAGATCGCGCTCGCGCGGGAGCACGACGCCCCAGATGGCCTCGCGCCGCCCGCCGGTCAGCGCGTCGAGGGTCCCGGCCTCGGCGAGGGCGACGAGCTCGCCCTTGTCGAGCCGCGCCCGGGCCGCGAGGTCGTCGACGCTGGAGAAGGCCGCGGCCTCGCGCGCGGCCACGACCCGGCGCCCCGCGTCCTCCCCGAGGCCCTTCACCTGGCGGAGCCCGACCCGGATGGTGCCCCCGACGACGGTGCAGTCCCAGTCGCTCTCGGCGACGGTGGGCGGCAGGACGCGGACTCCGTGGCGCTGCGCGTCTTTGAGGAGGGTGGACGGCGAGTAGAACCCCATCGGCTGGCTGTTGACGAGCGCGGCGGCGAACGCGGCCGGGTGGTGCACCTTGAGCCACGAGCTCGCGTACACGAGGAGGGCGAAGCTCGCGGCGTGGCTCTCGGGGAAGCCGTACTCGCCGAAGCCTTGGATCTGGCTGAAGAGGCGCTCGCCGAAGGTGCGCGAGATGCCCCGCTCGCGGAAGCCCTTCATCAGGCGGGCCTCGTGGCGCGCGAGGTTGCCGTTCTTGCGCCACGCCGCCATGTCGCGCCGGAGCTGATCGGCCTCGCCGCCCGAGTAGCCGGCGCCGGTGATCGCGATCTGCATCACCTGCTCCTGGAAGAGCGGCACCCCGAGGGTGCGATCGAGGATCGGTCCGAGGATGGGGTGCGGCGGATCGGGGCGCTCCTCGCCGTTGCGTCGACGGAGATACGGGTGGACCATCCCTCCTTGGATAGGACCGGGCCGCACGATCGCGACCTCGATCACCAGATCGTAGAAGCACCGGGGCCGCAGGCGCGGGAGCATCGCCATCTGGGCGCGGCTCTCGATCTGGAAGACGCCCACGGTGTCGGCGCGGCAGAGCGCGTCGTAGACCACCTCCTCCTCCGCGGGGATTCGGGCGAGCCGATCGATGGCCGTCGGGGCGGAGATCCGCGGATCGTCCTTCACCATGTCGAGCGCCTTGCGGATGGCGGTGAGCATGCCGAGGCCGAGGACGTCGACCTTGAAGAACCCGAGGGTGTCGATGTCGTCCTTGTCCCAGGGGATGACGGTGCGCTCGGGCAGGGTGGCCGGCTCCACCGGGGCGACGTGCACGAGCGGCTCGGCCGAGAGCACGAAGCCGCCCACGTGGATCGACAGATGCCGGGGGAACCCCTGGATCGCGGCGGCCATCGCCAAGACCGCCTGGACGCGCTCGTCGCCGGGGTCGAAGCCCGCGGCCTCGAGCCGCGACCGCTCCACCGTCTTCGGACCGTCCCACCACGAGACGACGTCGCTCAGGCGGTCGACCTGCTCGAGCGAGAGCCCGAAGGCCTTGCCCACCTCGCGCAGCGCCGACTTGCCGCGGTACGAGATCACCTCGCTCACCATCGCCGCGCGCTCCCGCCCGTAGCGCGCGTAGATCTCCTGGATCACCTCCTCGCGGCGCTCGTGCTCGAAATCGACGTCGATGTCGGGCGGCTCCTTGCGCTCGGCCGACAGGAAGCGCTCGAAGAGCAGGCTCGAGCGCGCCGGGTCGACGGCGGTGATCCCGAGGCAGAAGCACACCGCGCTGTTGGCGGCGCTCCCCCGCCCCTGGCAGAGGATGTCGCGCGCGCGCGCGATGTCGACGATGGCGCGGACGCTCAAGAAATAGGGGGCGACCTCGAGGCGCGCGATGAGCGCGAGCTCCTTGTCGATCTGGGCGCGGACCTTGTCGGGGACGCCCCCGGGGTAGCGCGCGCGGGCGCCCTCCCAGGTGAGGCGCGCGAGCATCGCATCGGGCGACTCGTCGCGCGGCGAGGCGCGGCGGCCGTCCATCATGATGTCGCCGACCTCGAACGGGAACTTGTAGCGGAGCTCGGTGAGCGAAAACGTGCACGCGTCGGCGATGGTGCGCGAGCGCGCCAGCCAGCTCGGGTGGAGGGAGAAGAGCCGCTGCATCTCCTCCTCCGACTTCAGGTAGCCCTCCGCGTTCTGCGCGAGGCGGCGGCCCGCGCGATCGAGGGTGAGGCCCTCGCGGATGCAGGTGAGGACGTCGAGGACGGGCTTGTCCTTCGGCTCGGCGAAGCGGACGTCGTTCGACGCGAGGACCGCGGCGCCGAAGGTGCGCTCGAGGGTGGTGACGGCCGCGAGCCTCGCGCGGTCGAGCCCGTCCTTCTTCATCGACATGCCAACGGACAGGCGCGAGCCGAACGCCGCGGCGAGGCGCCCGCACAGGTGCGCGCCGTCGGCGTCGGCGTCGTGCTCCGCGGCGCCGGGCGCGACGTGGGGGAAGAAGGTCGCGAAGAGGCCCTCGGGGTGCTCGAGCAGCGCCGCGAGCGGGGCCCTGGCGAGCGCGCGCTCGTCGCGCGGGCGGCAGGAGTGCGCGGCGGTGAGGACGCGACAAAGATTGGTGTACCCTGCACGGTTTTCGACGTGCAGGACGACCCGTGACAGGCGCGGCTCGGCGGCGCCGCGGGCGGTCGACGATCCCAGGTCGCCCTCGAAGACCGCGACCTCGGCGCCGACGACGAGGTGGAGGCCCGCCGCCTTCGCCGTCTCGTGGGCCCGCACCATCCCGTAGAGGCCGTGGAGATCGGCGAGGCCGAACGCGTCGTACCCGAGCGCGACCGCGCGGCGCACGAGGGCCTCGGGCGACGACGCCCCCGCGAGGAAGCTGAAGTTCGAGCGCGCGCAGAGCTCGACGAAACGCGACGGACGCGCGCGCGCCGCGACCTTGGCCTCTTCGAGCGCAGCGACCACGCGCGCGGCCTCGTCGACGTCGACGGGCATTCGGGACGACGGATCCGTCCGGACGCGAGGAGGAGGCGGGGGCGACACCACTTCAGGCTAAGACTGAACCAATGTTCAGTCAACGGCGACACCGGCTCGACTCGTCGCACCCCCGACGCGCCGCACCCGTCGTTCTCCAGCGGCGCGCCGAATGCGATGGGATCGTGCGCACCTGCGACCGTCGCCCCTCGTCGCCCCTCGTCGCATCGACCTCCGGTCGGGCTCGCGGGGTTGGGTGCTGTGTTCGCGCTGCGCGCCCGCGCGCGGCGACCCGAGAAGGCGCACCGGTTCGTCGAGATGTCGCAGCGGATCCGCACGTCGCTCTCGCTCTGGGCTCCGTTCGTCCCCGAGGCCGCCGACGCCGGATCGCGGGACGACGGCGCGGCGCTCGAAGGCGCCGACCGCCAGGCGTTCCGTCGGGTGACGCGGTGGCTCTACGGCTGCCTCCACGGCTTCCGTTCGCCTACGTGCTCGCCAACAGCCCACCCTTTCGCGACTGACGGGAGCGCCGTCGGATCACGGGAGCGGGCGGTAGGTCACGGCGCCGATCCCGAAGCCATGGATGCGCGGGAGCACGGGATCGGCGCCGGGCGGCTGCGCCGGGACGAGCACCGCCAGGAAGATCTCCTGGTTCACGTTGTTCGACGCCGTCTCGCGCGTGAGCGGCGCACACGCGCGCCAGTCGGTCGTGAACACGACCTCCTTGGTCTCACCGGGACCCACGAAGACGGTGCCGCCGACCTCGTCCTGGGTGAGCTCCCCCGCGGCGAGCCGCCGCGGCAGATCGGCGAGGCTCGGGATCCCGGCCAAGCCTGCGGCGCGCACGATGCGGCTGAACGCGATCACCTGCGTTCCCGGGGTGCGCGTCCCGCCGGTGACGCGCGCGCGAAACCGCACTGGATCGCCGCAGCTGATCGGTTGCCCGTCGTTCATCGACACCACCGCCGCCGAGACCGCGCCGTCGTTGACGACCGCGTGGCGCCCGGCGATCGCGCGCTCGACGACCGCGGGCTTGAGGATCTGCGACTTCGACGCCGCGACCGTCGGCACCTGCGCGGCGGCCGCTGGCGGGAGCGGCGCCGGCCCGACCTTCGGCCCGGCCATCGGCGTGTCACCCGCCTTCGACTGACCGTGCGCGACCACGGCGGCGGACACCGTCACGACGGCGGGGAGAACGGCGACGAGCAAGCGGCGGAGGGTGGCGGTCGTCATCGATCGACCGACGTACTCGACCCGCGGACCCATGCAATCGGGGGTTGGCGAGGATCGTTCGCGAACGCTCGGAAGCGACCGTCGTCCCACGGGTTTCCGGCGACGTAGTGATTTTGCTCGGTCAGTCGCGATCGGGCTGGATGACGTTCGCCCCGAAGAGGATGCCGGCACGGTATCCCGATCGGACGTAGCGGATCTCGCCGTTCTGCTGGCCGGAGGCGAGATAGCTCCGCAGGACCGTCTCCGCGCCCTTGGCCTCGAGCGTCGCTCGCCAGCGGATCGCGCCGTCGGCCGACAGGCACGCGACGCGCGGGGCCTCCGTGCCCGGCGGAGTCCCCTCGGCGAGCACGAGGTCGGTCCCGCACACGAGGCCCGCGTCGGGCTGGAAGCCCACGTCGACCGTGCCGACGAGGCGACCGGTGGCGAGATCCACGCACACGACGAGCTGCCCTGACAGCGCGAGGACGCGGCTCGCGACGCGGAAGAGCCTCACGATGGCGCTGTCGGCGACGTAGTGCCAGCGCGGCGCTCCGGTCTGCGGATCGAAGGCCACGAGCGCGCGCCCCATGCACACGACGACGGGCTCGCTCGGCGATTGCGGCGGGTAGTTCATGGGCGCACGTCATACCACGCAACACCGGGGACGCTCGCAGGGCTGTGGGGGAGCTCGCCGGGCTCGGGGGACGCTCGCCGGACTCGGGGAGCTCGCCGGGCTCAGGGAAGCTCGCCCGGGCTGGGAGCGTAGAAGCCCGAGTCGCCGTGTATCGCGAGGACGCCCAGCGCCGAGGAGACATCAGCCGCTTCTTCGACCGGCCGCTCTGGCGCGCCCGCGTCCTCGTCGTGATGGTGTTCGTCGGGCTCGCCGCGGCGTGCCTCAGCGTGCTGGAGCTCGGGCGCGCGGGGACGGTGAGGATCGCCGCCGCCCCCTCCCCTCCGCCCGCCCCCGCGCAGGTGACGTTCACGTGGCTCCTCGGGGGCCGCCGCGAGGCCGTCGCGCGCATCGACGTCGAGGAGCGGGCCCTCGGGCTCAGGACCTACCGCGCCGATCGCGATCTCCGTGCATGGTACACCCAAGTGCGCCCGAGCTCGCTCGGGCTCGTCTTCGGGGCCGCGAGGGACGGCAGCGACGACACCGTGATGTACGACGCCGCGGGCCGCTACGACGACGACACCGCACGCGCGCTCGAGAGCTGGCTGCAGGGCGACCACGCCGCCCCCGCCGAGATCCCGTTCGGCGATCCGACCGCCGGGTACGCCCTCGCGGCGATCGTGCTCGCGCTCCTCGGCGCGTCGCTCGCGCTCGTGCGCAGGGTCACGGTGGACGTGACGCTGGACGGGGCGAACCGCTGCGTCGTCGTCCGCCGCGGGCTCTTCCGGCCGGAGACGTCGACCGTCCAGTACGCCGAGGTGCGCGGGGTGATCGTCGACGACCGACCGCGCCTGTCGGTGGCGCGCATCGCGCTCTTGCTCACCGGCGGCCGCAAGCTCCCGCTCCTCGGGGCGCGCGTCATGCGCACCCCGAGGGCGATCGAGCTCCGCGAGGCCCTCGTGGGCGCGCTCGCCGAAGCGAAGGAGTGACGCCGCCGCCCGCCCCTCGTGCCTTGGACGATCGGGTGCGGCGAGCGGCGTCGCCTCAGGCGGTCGGGCCGCGCCCGACGGTCACGTACCGCACGCCCTCGGGCCACTTCACCTTGCGCAGGGCGTTGCGGCCGTCGACCACGAGGGCGCGGCTCATGGCCTTCGAGAGCTTCTGCCAGTCCCAAGCGGCGAACTCGGACCACGACGTGGCGAGCAGCGCGCAGTCGGCGCCGCCGAGGAGCTCCTCGGGGCCCTTGGCGAGGCTGATCTTGTCGCCCCAGCGGCCGCGCGCGTTGTCCGCCGCCTGCGGATCGTAGGCGCGGACCCGGGCGCCGGCCGCGAGGAGCGCGTCGACGAGCGGGATCGCCGGCGAGTCGCGGAGGTCGTCGGTGTCGGGCTTGAACGCGAGCCCGAGGACGGCCACGGTCTTGCCGGAGACGCCGGACATCTCGCGGTCGAGGACCTGGGTGATCGCCTTGGGGCGCGCCGCGTTCACGTCCATCACGCTCCGGAGGACCGGCGTGGGGACCTTCAGCGCCTCGGCGTGGGCGCGGAGGGCGGTGAGGTCCTTCGGCAGGCAGCTTCCGCCGTAGCCGATGCCGCCGCGGAGGTACGTGAGGATGCCCGGCGAGACGCGCTTGCCGTCGACGACCGGCGACAGGCGCTTGTCGAGCGCGAGCCCGTCCATCACCTGCTCGCCGTCGGCGCCGGGGAGCACCTCGCAGAGGCCGTAGAGCTCGTTGGAGAACGAGATGAGCGTCGCGAGGAGGGTGTTCGACGCGTACTTGATGAGCTCGGCGTTGACGAGGTCGACGCGGAGCTTGGGGCACGAGAAGCGATCGTAGAGCTTCTCGAGGGTGTCGCCGCTCGCGGCGTCGAGCTGGCCGACGACCACCCGATCGGGCTCCATGAAGTCGGCGACCGCGGTGCCCTCGCGGAGGAACTCGGGGTTCATGCAGAGCCCGAAGTCCTTGCCCGCGACCTTGCCGCTCTCCTTCTCGAGCATCTGCCGCACGAAGCCGCCGGTGGTGCCGGGGACGACCGTGCTCTTGACGACCACGGTGTGGCGGGTGGCGCGGGACTTCAGGTGCTCGCCGATGGTCTTGGTGACCGCGTGCACGTAGGTGAGATCGATCTTGCCGTCGTCCTGCGGCGTGCCGACCGCGATCATCGACAGCTCGGCGGCCTCGAGGGCGGCCTTGGCGTCGAGGGTGGCGCGGAAGCGGCCGCTCCCGAGCGTCTCGGTGAGGAGCGCGTCGAGCCCGATCTCGTAGATCGGGCTCTTGCCCGCGTTGATGGCCGACACGCGCTCGGCCGACACGTCGATGACCGTCACGTCGTGGCCGATGGCCGACAGGCACACGCCGGTCACGAGGCCGACGTACCCC
>JAEUKG010001153.1 GCA_016794325.1 Myxococcales bacterium
CCTCGCCGCGGGCACGGTGAAGAGCCGCATCCATCGCGCCCGCGCGCAGCTTCGTGAGATCGTGGAGAAGCGCCTCGGGGAGAAGATCGGATGAGCGACGACGACAAGCGCGACGAGGGCCGCGAGCCCGCCGACTCGCTCGAAGACGACGCGATGAAGAAGCTGCTCAAGCGCTCCCTCGCCGCCGGCGTCGACGACGAGATCGCGCCCGGCAAGCCGTCGGCCGAGCCCGCGAGCCTCCTGCCCGCGGTGCAGAAGAAGCTCCGCGACCGCAGCAAAGGGAAGTTCTACGCCGACGGCTGGAGCACCACCCAGTCGAAGGTCAACTACGTCCTCGTCGCGGTGGTGATGCTCCTCGTCATCGCGATCTGCTACGTGACCCTCGGGTCCGTCAACGTGGTGCCGTGATCGCGCGCCGCTCGGCCGCCGCGCTGGTGCTCGGGCTCGTCGCGTGCGGGCCGCCGGGCGCGAGCAACTCCTCGCCGGAGCGCCCGTACCTCGGCACCGTCGTCGTGTGGAGCAACGACGTGGGGTTCACCGTACGCGCGCCGCTCGCGACGCCGAGCGCCCGCGCGGCGTCGTGCCCGAGCTCCGCCGTCGGCGGGTGCGTCGTGCGCGCGTGCCTGCCCGAGCCGCCGCCGGTCGACGGCGCGACGCCCGCGTTCATCGGCGCGGTCACGGTGCGGTCGGGCTCCACCCTCGTGCCGGTGACGCTCGATCCGGCCGGCGGCTACGCGGTGGTCTCGGGCAACGGGCCGCTCTACACGCCGAGCTCGCTCACGGTGGCCGCGGGCGGCGACCTCGCCTACGGCGACTTCTCGATCACGCTCCCCCCGCCGCCGAACCTGGTGTACGCGGTGCCGGGCGAGAGCGCCGGCGAGGTCGTGCTCGACCGCGCCCGCGACTTCGCGATCGCGTGGGCCAAGGCGGCGGGCGACGCCGAGGCCGAGCTCCGCGTCGTGGCGCGCGGCGACGGCGAGAGCGTCACGTCGATGGTGTGCACCGCGCCCGTCAGCGCCGGGGCCCTCGTCGTCCCCGCTGCCGCGATCGCGGCGCTCCCGCCGAGCGGATCTGACCGCGCGCGGACGCTCACGCTCTCGCTCACCACCGTCGTCGCGCGCGCGGCGACGCTGAGCAGCGGCGAGCGGCTCTCGGTGCGCGCCGAGAGGCAGCCGCCGCGCCAGCGCGCGAACGTCGTCGTCCGCTGACGAGGTCGTCGCCTCAGGGGCAGCGGCGCGCGGTCGCCGAGGGCGCTCGCCCGCCGAGCGCGTCGCCGGGGCCGAGGATCTCGACGCGCGGAGGGCCCGACTCCGGCCGCACGCGGATCGCGGAGGGCGCGCCGCCGTCGGACCACTCGAGCTCGTAGGTGCCGCGCTCGTCTCTGCAGCACGCCATCCCGCCCCGCGTGGGCTGGGGAAACGACGCGTCCGCGGCGAACGGGCGGGCCTGGGTGTACCGGCCGTCGGGGCAGAACGTCGTGCTCGGCGCGCGCGCGTTCATCGGCGGCCCGTCCTCGTAGGTGTGCTCGCGCGTGAACCAGCGGGCGCGCGCGGTCGGGGCCGCGTCCGCCGAGGCGCCCGGCCTCGGCGTCACCTCCGCCGTCGCGCTCGCGCTCGGCGTGGGCGCCGCCGTCGCGCTCGCGGTCGCGGTCGCGGCGGTCCCTCCGTCGCGCGAACGGCACGCGCACACGGCGAGGGCGAGCGCGACCGAGGCGTAGCGCCACATGCTGAGAGCATACACGAGCGCGGGGCTCGACTCGCGGCCGAGGCCGACGTCAGGGGGTGGAGACGACGACCTCGGCCGCGCCTGGCCGCGGGTCGATCGCGACCGTGACCACCCGCTTCGCCGCGTCGTACACGACCGGGACCGACGTCCCGCCGACGGTGACCGTCGCCGGCGCGCGGTCGACGCGCACGCGGAGGATCGTCCGCTTGGTGACGGCGCCGAGGCCGATCGTCACCGCCGCCGCCGTCGTGCGCTGCGAGAGCGTCGTGACCGCGCCGTCGTCCTCGCGGTGACGGAACGACGTCTCCGCGCCGCCCGGGTAGACGAGGACGGTGAGCGCGCCCTTCGCGCTTGCGTCGCCGAGGCCGAGGACGTCGCTGTCCACGTTCATCGGGACGATGGCGCCCTCGCGCACGTAGAACGGGATCTTCAG
>JAEUKG010001172.1 GCA_016794325.1 Myxococcales bacterium
AGCCGAAGGTCGGCGTCGGTGTGTTGGAGCACCGCGACCGCGCCGCGCGTCACGGCCAGGAGCGTCGCCGCGTGCGCGTCGAGCCCGAAGAGCGCCACCGGCGCCGCGTCGAAGGCGAGGTTCCAGAGCAAGTTGACCGGGTGGAGTCGCACGCCGTTGAGCGCGTACAGGCGATCGGGGGCGTGGTGCTCGGCGTGAAACCGGAAGAGCCACGCGCTCTCGTGCGACGCGCGGTGGATCATGTATTTGGCGAGGTCGGCGGACAGGAGCGCGAGCGTGACCTTGACCCACGTCGGGAGCGCGCCCGCGTCGAGGGCGGCCCTCGAGAGCGCGACCGCGAGGACCCCACCGGCGAGAGCGCCGGCGGCCTTGCCGACGGGCTGGAGGGCCGCCGCGAGGCCGAGGTACGCGAGGTCGCCAACGACCTCGCCGCGCGCCGGCCTCTCGCGAGGTGCGAACGGGAGCGCGCGTTCGAGGCCGCTGGCCGCCACGAGCGCCGCGAGGAACGCGCCGACGACGACCGCGACCGCGGGCACGCCTGCTCCGAGCGCGACGTGCGCGCCGAGCACCGATCCGAGGACGACGACGGGGTACGCCGCGCGCGCGACTCCCCACCCTACGGGGCCGCAAAGGGCCATGGCTCTCTCTTCCTTCTCCCCCCGAAGACGTCAGCTTCGACAGCTTCGGCGCTCGAAGCCGATCACGTTCCCGCGCGCGTCGAGCTCGATGTCGCAGCACGCGCGAACGAGCTCGGCGAGCATGCGGCGCCCGCGCTGCACGCGCGACTTGGCTCCCGAGAGCGAGATCTTGGCGTGCTCAGCGTACTGCCGCTGGCTCATGCCCTCGACGTCGACGCGGCGCACCGCGTCCTCGTGTTCGTCGGGCAGCAAGAAGAGCAGAGGCGAGAGCCACTCGGCCACGATCGCGTTGACGTTCCCCTCGTCGTCCTCGCGCCGTCGCTCGACGGCCTCAGCCTCGAGATGCGAGCGCTCGCGGGCGAGGGACCGGTGGTGATCGGCGACCACCGAGGTCGCGACGCGGAAGGCCCAACCCGCGAGGCGCTCTTCGTCGCGCAGGCCGCCGAGGTGCTCCTGCATGCGCACGAACACGTCTTGGACGACGTCGTCGACGTGCGCGGGGGCCACACGGCTGGCGACGAATCGCCGGATCGCGTCCCTCAACGCGACGTGCGCCGGGCCGACGGCGTGTCCGCACCGGCGCGGAGGCGGGGGGGCCGCGGGGGCGTCGCTCATCGGACGGCCTCGGTCGCGACGCCGCGGCGGAGCCGCTCGTCGCCGTCTTCGAAGTCTCGCGCCGTGAGCCAGAGACGCAGCAGGTGCCGCCGCTCGGAGGGGTCGGCGTCGTCCTCGTACGCGGTGCGCTTGTGGAGGATGACCGCGTTCTTCAGCCACTGGATGTCGCCGGGCTCGAAGCTCATGTCCAGCGTCAGGCTCGGATCGTTCGCAGTGCGCTCGAAGAGCTCGAGGACCTCGCGTTGCGCCGAGCTGAGCCGCGGGACCTCGGGGAGGCCTTGCGCCCGCCGGATGTACCAGCCGATGAAGAACGTGGACAGGTGGCGACCGTCCCAACGGCAGATGGGCATCTCGAAGTGCCGAGGCGCGCCGGCGGGCAGCTCACCGTGGAGGTGGAAGCACCAGGGCTCGAAGAGCAGCGGGGCCAGATCAGGGCGCTGCTCCGAGATGCGGTTCACGACGGACACCGAGCTGACGATGCGGCTCACTCCGCCGCGTTTGGCCGTCTTGAGCGAGAGCAGTCCGATGATATCGGCGCCGTCGGTGTGGAAGTCCTGTTCCGCGCGGGTGGTGTAGAGCCGCGTGTTCGGATCGTCCGGGTCGGCGCCCGTGTCGCGGATGTCGCAGACGAGCTCGCCGGCGCCGTTTTGGGGGACGGCGTCGCCGAGCGCCGCGCCGAGGAGCCGAAAGAGCGCCGCGGCCTCGTCGCGCGTCCGCGCGAGGTCGACGGGGAAGCCCCGGACCAGCACGAAGCCGACGCCGTCGCGCAGCCGGCGCCGCACGTCCGCGAGGTGCGCCGTGAGGCTCGCGGCGGCCGGGGCCTCCGCGAGGATGTGCTCGACGGGATGCTCGCGGATTCGCGCGAGCGCGCGGGCGAGCGCTTCGCGCTCG
>JAEUKG010001219.1 GCA_016794325.1 Myxococcales bacterium
CTGATGCTCGACGCGTCGGTGTGCCCCGGAGACTCGGGCGGGCCGGTGGTGGTGCGCGGCTCCCACGAGGTGGTGGGGGTGGTCAGCCTGTCGGCCATGGACGGCGACGAGCGCACCAAGGCCGCGAGCGTCATGGCGCGGATCGACGCGTATCGCTCGGTGTTCGCCAACGCGCGGATGATCGCGGACGGCGCCTCGCCGAGCGAGCTCCCGCCGCTCTCGTGCGAGTAGGCCGCAGACCGTAGGACGAGGTGGGCGCGACCGCTCGCGCGTCGTCTTCGACGGCTCGTCCGGTCTCGCTTGGGCCGCGCGCGTGCGTCCTGTAGGCTTCGATCCTCATGTGCGGAATCGTCGCGTACACCGGGCCCCAGGACTGTGCACCCATCCTCGTCGAGGGGCTCCGCCGCCTCGAATATCGAGGCTACGACTCGGCGGGCCTCGCGGTCCACACGGGGCGCGGCGTCGAGATCGTGCGGGCGGTGGGGAAGCTCACGAACCTCGATCAGGCGCTCCGCAAGACGCCGCTCGCGGGGACGACCGGCATCGGTCACACGCGGTGGGCGACGCACGGTCGGCCCAGCGAGGCCAACGCGCACCCGCACGTCGCGGGCGCGGTGGCGGTGGTGCACAACGGCATCATCGAGAACCACGTCGACCTGCGGCGTGAGCTGCAGGGCAAGGGCGTCCGCTTCTCGAGCGACACCGACACCGAGATCTTCGCGCACCTGATCCACGCCGAAATGCAGAGCGGGATCAAGGAGCTGGACGTGGCCGTCCGCCGCGCGCTCGCGCGGGTGCGCGGCGCGTACGCGATCGCGGTCGTGCACGGAGAGCAGCCGGGGACCGTGGTCGTCGCGAAGCAGGACTCCCCGCTCGTGCTCGGGCTCGGCGAGGGCGAGATGTTCGCGGCGAGCGACATCCCCGCGCTCCTCGCCCACACCCGCGACGTGATCCTCCTCGCCGACGGCGACATGGCGAAGATCACGACCGCGGGCGCGGCGATCACCCGGATCGCCGACGGCGCGCCCGTCAGCCGCGACAAGAAGCGCATCGACTGGTCGCCGACCCAGGCCGAGAAGGGCGGCTACAAGCACTTCATGCTCAAGGAGATCCACGAGCAGCCGCGCGCGATCGAGGACACGCTGCGCGGCCGCATCGATCTCGACAAGGCCGACGTCGTCGGCGCCGAGATCGGCCTCACCGAAGAGATCGCGAAGGCGACCGGCCGCGTGTATTTCGTCGCCTGCGGCACGAGCGCGCACGCGGCGATGGCGGGCCGCTACTGGGTGGAGCAGCTCGCGCGGCTGCCCTCGACGGTCGAGATCGGCAGCGAGGTCCGCTACCGCGATCCGGTCTTCTTGCCGACCGATCTCGTGGTCGCGGTGTCGCAGAGCGGCGAGACGGCCGACACCCTCGCGGCGGTGAAGGCGGCGAAGGCGCAGGGCGCGCGCGTCCTCGCGGTGGCCAACGTGCTCGACAGCGCGATCCCGCGCGCGGTCGACGGCGCGCTCTACACCCACGCGGGCCCGGAGATCGGCGTCGCGTCGACCAAGTGCTTCACGACGCAGCTCGCCGCGCTCCTCTTGCTCGCGGTGTACCTCGGCCGGCGCCGCGGGACGCTGAACGAGGCCGAGGCGCGGCGCATCCTCGACGCGGCCTGGCAGGCGCCGGCGAAGATGCGCGACGTGCTCGCGCGCGCCGACGACATCCGGACCATCGCGCGCCGCCACATGCGCGCCAAGGACATGCTCTTCCTCGGCCGCGGGACGGGCTTCCCGATCGCGCTCGAGGGCGCGCTGAAGCTGAAGGAGATCAGCTACATCCACGCCGAGGGCTACGCCGCCGGCGAGATGAAGCACGGGCCGATCGCGCTCATCGACGAGGAGATGCCCGTCGTCGTCATCTGCCCGAAGGACGCCCACTACGAGAAGACGTTCTCGAACATGCAGGAGGCCAAGGCGCGCGAGGGTCAGATCATCGCCGTCGCGACCGAGGGCGACGACGAGGTCCGGCGGCTCTGCGCCGATCGCGTCGACCGCGGCAGCATTCCCCCGCCGTCGGGGCGAGGCTCGATGCTCGTGGCCGCGGACGTCATCGAGATCCCGCCGGTCGAGAACGAGGTGGTGCCGCTCCTGTCGGTCATCCCCCTGCAGCTCCTGTCGTACCACATGGCCGATCTCAAGGGCACGGACGTGGACCAGCCGCGAAACCTGGCGAAGACGGTGACGGTGGAGTAGCGGCCGCGCCTCAGGGCGCGGCGACGGCGACGGGGCTCGTGACGCCGCCCGGCACGAGCACCCCGCCGCCGAGCTGGCCGAGATCCCCCGCGCCCCAGCACTTCACCTGGCCGGCGGCGAGGGCGCAGCCGAAGCCCGCGCCGAGGGCGATCTTCGTCGCGCCCGGCACCTCGGCCACGACCACGGCCTCGGGGCTCGGCCGCCTCGGGTCGTGCCCGAAGCAGCGCACGGCGCCCGCGCCGTCGAGGGCGCACACCGCGGGGCCGAACGTCGCGACGCCGACGGCGGCGCCCCGATCTATCCCTTTTGGTATAGATGGCGCGGTGAGCTTCGGGTCCGCGGCCTCGGGCAGCGCGTTCGCCGCGTGCTCCCAGCAGTAGAGGTCGCGGCCCTTGGTGCGCGCGCAGGTGAACACCTGGTGGGCGGCGAGCTCCTCGACGTCGGCCGGCGAGACCGACGGGATCTCGACGGGCTCGGGCTTCCGGCACACGCCGCCCGCGCAGCTCGGAGGCGCGGGCCGGCCGAGCTGGCCGTCGCGCGCGACGCCCCAGCACGAGAGGCCGTGGGTCGTGTTGTGGGAGGTCGCCGCGCAGGTGTGCGAGCGGCTCCGCGCGAGCGCGTTCACGCCTTGGATCGGCAGGATCTGGGGGTCGGGCGCCATCCCCGGCCCGCGGTTGCCGGTGAGCGCCATCACCCCGCTCGTCGCGCCGAGCTCGTTGAAGCTGCCCCAGCACGCGAGCTTGCGGCCCTCGGCGACGACGCAGGTGCCCTCGGCGCCGGCGACGACCTCGCGTGCCACCACCCCGCCGCGGCCGGTGCCGGGGACGCGCGTCGGGGTCGGGTTGGCGGCGGAGTACGACAGGTCGGGCTTGCCGATCTCGCCGAAGTGGTTCGAGCCCCAGCACCACACCGCGCCCTCGCGATCGACCGCGCACGTGTGCGAGTCACCGGCCGAGACGCGCGTCACCGGCGGCAGGCCGGCCACCCACGCCGGCCGCTCGGTCGTCGCGCGGCCGGCGAAGACGCTGGGCGAGCTCCCCGTCTGCCCGGCGCCGTTGTCCCCCCAACACGCGACCCTCCCTCCGTCGACGAGCGCGCACGCGTGGCCCTTGCCGGCCGTGATCGCGATCACGTGGTCGAGCGGCCCCGCCGGTTTCTTGCTGCACGAACAAGCCAGCGAGAGCGCGGTGAAGGCGAGGACCGCGGTGGGCTTCACGTCATCACGCGCTTCACCTTCTCGAGGGTGCCGGTGAGCTGTCGCAGCGAGCCCTCCTGGGTGCGCGCCCCGTCCTCGATGCGCGCCGCGGCCGCGGAGAGGGCGCGGGCGCTCTCGGCCTGCGCGCGCTGGCTCGCGTTGAGCTGCGTCACCATCTGCGAGATGGTCTCGATCGAGGCGGTGATCTGGCGGCGGCCGCGGGCCTGCTCTTGGGTGCTGCGCTCGACGTGCTGGGTCACGAGGCGCATCTTGTCGGCGCTCTTCATGATGAGCTCGCTGCCGCGCGCCTGCTGGGCCGTCGCCGCCGCGATCTGCTGCACGGTCTCGGCGATGCGGCCGATCGAGTCGGTCACCTGCTTCGAGCCCTTCGCCTGCTCCACCGTGGCGCGAGCGATCGCCCGCACCATGTTGGTCGACTTGGTGCTGCTCTCGAGGATCTTCTTGAGCGCGCGCTCGGCCTCGTTCGAGACCTCCACGCCGCGGTCGACGTTGTGGGCGCCGCGCTCGACGGCGCTGATCGCGTTCTTCGATTGCGCCTGGACCGCCTTGATGAGGTCCGTGATCTCGCGGGTGCTCGTGCCGGCGCGCTCCGCGAGGTCCTTGATCTCGTCCGCGACGACGGCGAAGCCCTTGCCCTGCTCGCCGGCCTGGGCGGCGATGATGGCGGCGTTGAGCGCGAGGAGGTTCGTCTGCTCGGCGACGTCGTCGATGACGTTCACGATCTGACCGATGGCCTCGATCTTGGAGCCGAGGTTCGAGATGACGGTCACCGCCTCCTGCGAGCTCTCCTTGATGCGGTAGATCTCGCCGATGGTCTTCAGGATCGACTCGACGCCCTTCTCGGCGTCCACGGCGACCTCCTCGGAGAGGCGCGCGGTCTCGTTGGCGTTCGACTGCACCTGGTCGATCGAGACGTCCATCTCGTTCATCGAGGAGCTCGTCTCCTCGGAGGTCAGGGACAGGGCGTCGACGTTCTTGGCGACCTCCTTGATCGAATAGGCCATCTCCTCGATCGAGCTCACCGTCTCGCGCACGCTCGTCGCGAGCTCGCCGATGTTCTCGGCGACCTCGCCCCCGGTCTGCGTCATCTCGAGGATCGAGCTCGACGACTCCTCGGCGCTGGCGGTGAGCGCCTCGACGTGGGTGCCGACGTGGCCGACCGCCATCGTCATCTCGCGGATGAGGCGGCTGGCCTCGTCGGTGGTCGCGATCTGGGCCTTGAGGCCCTCGGCGAGCCGCCCCGAGAGATCGAGCATCGACTCGAGGGCGGCCTCGAGATCACGCTCGCGCCTCTCGAGGAGCTGGGTCTGCTTGGCGCGCGACTCGGCGAGGCTCGACAGCTCGTCGAAGACGCGCGCGACGTCCGGGCTCGCCCCCGAGGGCGCGGCGGGCTTCTCGCCGTCCTTGACCTTGCGGACGGCGTCGACGACCCCGGGCAGGTTGCTCGCCGCGCCCGCGCTCCCGAACGCGACCGCGAGGGCGCCGACGCCGGCGACGACGATCACGTAGACGCCGCCCTCTTTCGCCAGCGCGAACCCGATGAAACCGGCGACGAAGACGACCAGAGCTCCGACGAGCTGCTTGGGGGTTAGAGACATGGGCACTCGATACGGTACCTGCCTCGCGTCACGCGAGGCAAGAACGGGCGGTGCTGGCGCATCCTCGCGAAATCGCCGCGCTCCTCGCGATCGGGGCCGCGATCGAGCGCGCGATCAGGACGCGACGCGGCGGGGCGCCGGCGAGCCGCCGGCCGCGACCGGCCCGCGGAGGGGCGCGAGCCGCTCCAGCGGGAGGCCCTGCGCCTCGAGCCGCGCGAAGGTGACGTCCCGCGCGACCTCGCTCTGGTCGGCGCCCACGAACCGGCGCCCGAGCCTCGCCGCCACCGCGAGGGTGGTGCCGCTGCCGGCGTAGGGGTCGACGACGGTCTCGCCCTCGTGGGTGAGCGCGCGCACGAGGCGCTCGAGCAGCGCCTCCGGCTTCTGCGAGGGGTACCCGGTGCGCTCGCGCGCGATGGGCGCGATGACGCCGATGTCCCACACGTCGCCCATGGGCACCCCCGCGGTCTCTTCGGCGGTCGACGACGAGCGAGCGCGTCGGCCCTTGCCGTCGAACACCGCGCGCTGCTTCTTCGTGCCCCACGTCGCGAGGGTGGAGGCGGCGAGCGGCTCGAAGCAAGGCACGAAGCGGGGCGTGACC
>JAEUKG010001273.1 GCA_016794325.1 Myxococcales bacterium
CCCGTGGGGAGCGAGCAGCTCGCGGGCGGCGGCGAGGCGAGGGGCGAGGGCCTCGAGGTAGCTCCCCCGGTCCTCCCAGCGGTCGTCGAACGCCGCGCGCTTGGTGCGGAGGATCGTCTGCGACTCGCGGTCGCGCTCGCGGCTCACCGCCTCGTGGACGCGGTTGGTGAGGAAGGGCGGATCGAGATAGGCGAGGGTCGCGCTCCCCGGCTCGACCGAGGCGAGGGCGCCGAGGGCGGTGAGGTTGTCGCCGAAGAAGTAGCGCCCGCGCCCGCACCGCGTCGCGAACGGCTCGAGCGCGCTCGCGGCGTCGGGCGTCGGAGGACGGAAGTCGAGCGAGGGCTTGCCCTCCCAACCCAACGTCACCCCGCGGTTCGAGCTCCCTCCGCGCCGCGTCGCGTTCGCCATGGAGACATTGTAGGTATATGTAGGCAAGAGCCGAAGTTTCCGGCGGTCTCCGCCCCGAAGCGCTCGAATTCGCTCAGGTCTCGGCGATCGCCGCGCGGATGTCCGCCGTGATGCCAAGCACCGCCTCGCGGGCGGCGTCGATGGCCCCGGTCATGAGCGCGTAGCCGTGCGGGAGCGAGCGGTGCTCGACGAGCGTGACGGGTACGCCCGCCGCTTCGAGCTTCTTCGCGTACGCGACGCCCTCGTCGCGCAGCGGATCGAAGCCAGCGACGTACACGAGGGTGCGCGGGCAACCCGCGACGTCGGGGGCGTGGAGCGGCGACAGATCGGGATCGGTCGGCGACGCGGCGCCGCCGGTGTAGTGGGCGAAGTACCAGTCAATCATCTGTCGGGTGAGGAAGAACCCGGAGCCCATCGAGGTGTGCGACGCGCACGCGAACGTCGCATCCACAGCGGGATAGATGAGCACAGCGAGCGCCGGCCGCGCCGGCTCGCGCGCGAGGCGCCGGGCGACGACGGCGGCGAGGTTGCCGCCGGCGCTGTCGCCGCAGACGATCACGCGCCGCGGGTCGACGCCGCGGGACTCGGCGTTCGCGAGCAGCCACCGCGTGGCCGCGGTCGCGTCCTCCACCGCGGCTGGGAAGCGGTTCTCGGGCGCGAGGCGGTAGTCGAACGAGAACACCCGCGCGCCGACCTCGAGCGCGAGCCTCCGGCAGAGCACGTCGTGGGTGTCGAGGTCGCAGACCACCCAGCCGCCGCCGTGGAAATAGGCGATGCCCGGCGATCCGGGCGCGATCCCGCTCGGGGTGTACGTGCGCACCGTGATCGGCCCGGCGGGGCCCTCGAAGCGCCGGTCGGCGATCGCGACGCCCCCGGGCGGGTCGGCCTCCACGATCGCGATCTCCTGGACGAGGCGCGCGCGCGCGACCGCGGGAGTGCGCTCGTGGAGCGTGGTCTCCCCCGCGACGTCGTCGAGGCCGAGGAGCGCGGCCATTTGCTCGTCGAGCACGCGGCCGTCGATGGGCGCCATGCGCTTCTTGGCGAAGCGCGCCCGAGCCGAAGGGGAGCGGAGCACGCGGCGCACGACCGCGCGGAGCGTGTGGACGCGAGCGCGCGCGACGAGGGAGAGGTCTGCCACGTGGCGAGCATACAGGAACTGCCGGGCCCCCGGCCGCGGCGCGGCTATCAATGCAGAATGCACTCATTTCGCGCCGCGCCGGTCGAGGCGCGGGCGCCAGCCGAGGGCCCCGACCCGCGGGCCGAGGCGAGGGCGGAGAAGTGCATGAAACAGAAGGAGAAAGCAGCGAATCGACGGGGCTTGCGCGGCTGAGGCCGAGCTGCGATCGTATACATAAGCTGGGCGTCGGGCTGCCTGGCTTCTCAACTTCACGAGAGGGCTCTCATGACCACTGGTCGCCGTCTTCGCGCGGGCGTCGTTTCGATCGGTCTCTTGTTCGCGGTCTCCTTCACCGGCAGCGCGCAAGCGCGCGAGCTGGTGTTCGCCGAGACCTGGGAGAACGGGATGATCGCCTGGCGCACGCTGGCCAACAACGGCGGCGACTGCAAGGGCTGGCCCCAGTGCAACATCCCCGACGCCACCGCCTCGATGCCACCGGGCATGGCCGCGAACCCGATGGTCATGAAGGACTCGGCCGGCGGCGAGTGCGGCGGCAAGTACCTGCGCATCCCGTGGCAGGTGGCTGGCGACAACGATGGAGGCAACGTCGTCGTCACCGGAGGCGTCAACAACAACGGCGACATCCGGAAGAACGCGCAGTTCAAGGTCACCCCGGGCGATCGCCTCTGCGTCGTGGCCTGGGTCCGCAACTACCCCGAGGTCGGGGCGCTCGCGGGGAGCTGGGCCGGCCCGTACGTCGGCATCAACTACACCGGCGCGCACGGCATCGTGGACGCGGGGCACAACCACGGCACCCACTGGGTCATCGGCCCGTTCGGCGACGGCGCGCACGACACTGCCGGGGATGACCCCCAGTGGCCGCTCACCAGGCGGCAGAGCTACCCGAACATCGTCCAGACGGTGCGCGACGGGCAGTGGCACCGCTACAAGACCGACTTCGTCGTCGGGACGAACCCGTACGACACGTTCGACTCGCGCCGCTTCTCCCCCGAGCTCGGCGCGGGCCAGACGTGGGCCACGACCGACACCAACGTGTACGCACAGCCGCGGCTCTCGCTCTTCGGCAAGCCGGGCGACGGCAGCGCCGCGTTCCCCTACACGCGTAGCAACGTCAACCAGGTCAACGTCACCAAGGACGGCGACTTCGGCGACATCTTCTTCTTCCGCGCGACCGCCGCGCCGGAGATGCCGTGTCCGACGGACGCCGAGCTCGACGCGCTCGCGTATTCGTCCGACCACGTGGTGTGCGGCGCGGGCAAGACCTGCATCGAGAAGGTCGCGGCGCTCCCCGCCACGAGCGCGCCGGCGGGCACGCCCGCGTACCCGGGCAACAAGGCGTACACGTGCATGGGCTGCAACACGCCGTTCGGCGGCACCCCAGGCGTGCAGACGTGCGGCGAGACGACGCCGTTCTGCCTGAACGCCACCGCGCCGAAGGGCGGCGACTGCGCCGCGTGCACCAACGACGCCGGCGGCACCGGCGAAGCCGCGACCCGCTGCGCCGCCGCGAACCCGCTGTGCAAGCCCGACGGCGCGTGCGGCAAGTGCACCGCCGACGACGCCTGCAGCGACGCCGCGCTCCACGCGGGCCCGAGCTGCAACGCGGGCACCGGCGAGTGCTTCAAGTGCGCGACCGATCAGGGCATCGGCGCGCCCGCGGGCCAGTGCACGAAGGACAAGCCCCGCTGCGACGCCGCCACCGGCCTCTGCGGCAAATGCACGACCAACGCCGACTGTGCGAACCCGGATGGTACGACCATCCACGGCGGCCCGGTCTGCGATCCGGGCAGCGGCACCTGCGTGAGCTGCTCCGCGGACTTCGGCGGCCCCGCCGGGCCGACGACGTGCGCCGAGGCCACTCCGCACTGCGACGTCGCGGCGACGGTGTCGGGCCGCTGCTCCAAGTGCGCGACCAACGCCGACTGCGTGAACCCGACCGGCAAGAGCGTCCACGCGGGCCCGGTCTGCGCGGCCGACAAGGGCCTGTGCGGGAAGTGCGACGGCGACCAGGAAGTGTCGCAGGGCCCGTATGGCTGCAAGGGCGACACCCCGACCTGCTCGAAGGACGGCGCGTGCATCAAGTGCAAGTCGGACGACGACTGCGTCAACCCGGAGGGCGTCCGTCTCCACGCGAGGGCGAGCTGCAACACTGGCACCGGGGTCTGCGAAGGGAAGGAGGCTCCAGTGCCGGGAGTCTCCGGCTCGGGCGACGAGTCGGGTGGTAGCTGCGGCTGCTCCGTCCCGGGCGCCTCGTCCGGCACGGCGCGGGTGGGCCTCTTGGGCGCGCTCTTCGGGGTGATCGTCCTCGGCGCCCGCCGCCGCCGTCGGCGCGCGTAGCCGCGTCCAGCGATCGTGGAGCGAAGAGGGCGGCGCGTCGAGCACGCGCCGCCCTTCGTCGTGTCGGCGCCACGCCAGGCTTCGTGCTACACCCACCGCGTGCTCGCGACCGACCGCCTCGCCGCCCGCCTCGCGCTCGCGCTCGCGCTCGCCTCGCTCGCGGGCTGCTCGCGCCAGCCGCCCGACGCCACGCCCGAGGGGGCAGTGAGGACGTTCCTCGAGACGATGGACG
>JAEUKG010001280.1 GCA_016794325.1 Myxococcales bacterium
CGCGCGGCGAGCGCCCTCCCCAACGTCGTCTTGCCGGTGGCCATGAACCCGCTGAGGAGGAGGGGCCGGTGGAGCATCCACCGAGCGTATGCCGTGGCGCCCGCGTCGATCCAGCGTCGACTCAATACGCGCGGAGCTGATCTCGATAGCCGGCGAGGTTTCGCTCGAGCTCCCGCAGCGAGTCGCCCCCGACCTTCTCGAGGAGCGCGTCGGCGAGGACGATCGCGACCATCGCCTCCCCGACGACCGACGCGGCCGCGACGGCGCAGATGTCGCTCCGCTCGAACGCCGCGTCGAACGGCTCCTTGGTCCGCACGTCGACGCTCGGCAAGGCCTTCTTGAGCGTGGCGATGGGCTTCATCGCGGCGCGACACACCACCGTCTCCCCGTTGGTGATCCCGCCCTCGAGGCCACCGGCGTGGTTCGTCGGCCGGGTGAACCGGCGCGCGCCCGGATCGAACACGATGGGATCGTGGACCTGGGAGCCTCGGAGCGTCGCCGCGCGCCATCCGTCACCGATCTCGGCGGCCTTGATGGCGTGGATGCTCACCAACGCTTGCACGAGCCGCCCATCGAGCTTGCGATCCCAGTGAACGTGGGATCCCAGCCCCGGAGGGACGCCCGTCGCTCGCACCTCGAAGACCCCTCCGGCGGTGTCCCCGGCGTGCGCGGTGTCGCGGATCGCCTCTCGCATCCGCGCTTCGGCGCCGGCGTCCGCGCAAGCGAGGTCGCTGGCGCGCGCCCGGGCGCGCAGCGTCGTGTCGTCGAGCCCCTCGACGTCGGCGTGGACTCCGGCGATCGAGACGACGTGACCGAACACGTCGACGCCCGCCGCCCGGAGGAGCCGCTTCGCGACGGCGCCCACCGCGGTGCGCGCCGCGGTCTCGCGGGCGCTCGCGCGCTCGAGGACGTCGCGGAGGTCCGAGCGATCGTACTTGAGCCCGCCCGCGAGGTCGGCGTGGCCGGGCCGCGGCCGCGTCAGCGGCTCGGGCGTCGAGGGCAGGGGGCCCGGCGACATGCGGTCGACCCAGCTCTGGAAGTCGCGGTTCTCGACCACGAGCGCGATCGGCGATCCGAGCGTCTCCCCTCCGCGCACCCCCCCCACGATCGTGACCCGATCGGTCTCGATCTTCATGCGACCGCCGCGGCCATACCCTCGCTGGCGCCTCGCGAGATCCTCGTCGATGTCGGCGGCGAGGAGCGGCAGCCCGGCGGGCACCCCCTCCACGATCGCGGTGAGGCGGGGGCCGTGGGACTCCCCGGCGGTGAGCCACCGAAAGTGCATGATGGTGGTACGGTAGCAGGGCTCGCCATGGCGCGCCCTCCCCGACCCGACGCCGCGACGGTCGCGGTGCACGCGAAGCCCCGCGCGAAGAAGAGCCGCATCCTCGGCTTCAAGGAGGGCGCGTTGGAGGTCGCGTTGGCCGCGCCCCCGGTCGATGGCGCCGCGAACGAAGAGCTCGTTCGCGTCCTCGCCGATGCCCTCGGCGTCCCGGCGCGGGACGTCCGCGTCGAGAGGGGCGCGTCGGGTCGGCGCAAGCTCGTCCGCGTGGAGGGCATGAGCGACGCGGCGGCGCGCGATCGCCTGACGGCGCTCGTCGGGCAGTCGAGCTGACTCGGAGCGGGGCTTCCTGCTACCGTGCGAAGGGGATGCGGTCGGTGGATTTCGCCAAATACGAGGGCCTGGGCAACGACTTCATCGTCGTGTCCGGCCCCTCCGCCTCGACGATGACGCCGGGCCAGGCGCGCGCCCTGTGCGACCGCCGTCGCGGTGTCGGCGCCGACGGCGTCCTCCTCCTCGGCCCCGCGTCGTCGCCGGGCGCCGACGTCAAGCTCCGCATCATCAACGCGGACGGCTCGGTTCCCGAGATGTGCGGGAACGGTGTGCGCTGCGTCGCCATCCACGTCGCGCGCGCTCGAGGAACGGGACCTCGACGTCTGGTCGTCGAGACCGACGCGGGCCCGCGGGCGTGCGACGTGGATCTCGAGGCCGGGCAGGTCGAGGTCGACATGGGGGCGTCGCAGGTCGGCGGCGCCGTCGTCGTTGCGGCTGGCGGTCGTGAGTGGTCGCTCACGCCCGTCAACGTCGGGAACCCGCACGGCGTGACCTTCGACGCCGCCACCGCCGACGACATCGCGCGCGTCGGCCTGTCGCTCGCGACGTCGACGACGTTCCCCGAAGGCGCGAACATCGAGTTCGTGCGCCCGCTGGGCCCCGCTGGCTTCGACGTCACGGTGTGGGAGCGGGGCGTGGGCCTCACCCAAGCGTGCGGCACGGGGGCGTGCGCGGTCACCGCGGTCGCGGCCGCTCGCGGGCTCGCTCCCTACGACACCCCGGTCGAGGTGCGGCTGCCGGGGGGCTCGCTCTTCATCACCGTGCGCCGTGACGGCTCCACGCGCATGCGGGGGCCCGCGCGGCTCGTCTTCACCGGAACCGCCCCGCTGGAGGACGAGCGGTGACCGACCCGCGTTCGCTCAAGGTGCTCCTCGTCTCCGAGGACGACGCCCTCCGCGACGCCGTCGAGGTCATCCTCGCGGGCGAGGACTATCGTGTGCATCATGCACGCACTGTGGAGGCGTCGGTCCAGCACGCCCGCGAGGGCGGGGCCGACGCCTACATGGTCGACGTGACGGCCGAGGGCGGGGCCGCGCTCGCGTTGTTCCACCACCTCGGCGCGCTCTCGCCGAGCGCGGCGCTCTTCGCGCTGGTCCCGCCCGACCGCATGGAGCTCGGCGCGGAGGCGCTCTCGCTCGGCGCCTCGAGCCTCATCGTGTCTCCACCCACGGGAGACGCGCTGCTCCTCGCGGTCGCGGGGGTGCGCGCGCGCATCGAGGACCGGGCGCAGAGCGACGCGCTCAAGCTCGACCTCGGTCGAGCTCAGCGCAGGCTCGATCTCACCGACCGCGTCGTTCGCCTCGCCAACGGGGCTGGGCACTCCGAGGCCGTCCGGGCGATCTCCGACGCCCTGAACGAGATCAGCGGCGCGCGGGGCACCGCGATCTACGCGACGTTCGACTCGACCGACGGGGGCTCCGTGCGCCTCGCCGCGCTGGGGACGGGCAAGGAGTACCCTCACGTGTGCGCGCTCGAGGACCTGCGCTCCCAGGTCGAAGCTCGCGGCGCATCGGTCGTGCCGCTGTCGAGCGACGGCAAGCCCCTCGGGCTCGCCGTCCTCGAAGACCCGACGCGCGGCCGCACCCCCGACGTCGACGCGATGGGGGAGGTCGCGGCCGCGGTCCTCGCGCTCGTCGACTTCCGCCAGGCTCAGCGCCGGGCGGCCCTTCGTCACGAGCGCAGCCGCGCGTATTCGGCGGAGTTTTTGCGGGAGATGGTCCCGCGAGAGATCGAGCGCTCGCGTCGGCACGGCCGGCGGGTGTCGTTCGTCTCGTGGACGGTCGAGGCAAGGCACCGCGGGCGCCTCGAGGACGTGGTGCTGTCGTCGGTCCGCGACACCGACTGGCTCTGCTACGTGGACGAGACCACGGTCTGCCTGGTCCTCCCGGACACGAATGCCCTCGGAGCCCACTGCTGCCGTCGCCGCGTGAGCCGCGCGCTGCGCGGGGACCGTCGCGGCGCGCCGGCGTCGGAGCGCGGTTCGGAGCGCGAGATCTCGGCGTCGGCGGGGGTCGCGACCTTCCCGCACGACGGCGTCGCGCTCGAGCGGCTCCTCCGGGTCGCGGGGCGACGGGCCAAGGAGGACGCGAGGTCGCTCTCGCGCTCGATCCCACCCGCGGCGTCCAGCCTCGCCGAGATCGTCGACGCGATCCTCGCGCGTCCCATCCACGACGCGGGCGCCCGGTCTCCGTACCCGCTCGACGTGCCGCTCGCCTCGCTCGGCGACGTGGTCGCGTCGGCGTGCCGAGAGGCGATGCGCGCTGGGGAGACGTACGTGCACGCGACCGTCCAGAACGAGCCGGCGGCCGCGGTCGCGGCGCGCCGCGAGGCGCCGGCCGGCGCCGTTCGGCCGACCATCTCCGTGGTCGACGTGCGGGAGGCGGCGGGCTGCGCCGACGTCGAGGTCGTCGTGGTCTCGGGAGAGACCGGCTCGTGGGCGTGTTGCGGCCGGATCGGCAAGGGGCGCTTCCGCGGGGTCCATGCCTGGGATCCGCTCCTCGCGGACGTGTTGATCGACGGGCTCCGCGCCGCCGGCGCGGCGGAGGCGGGATGAGCGAGGGAGCGCGCGTCCTCTTGGTCGACGTCGACGAGGGGCCGCTCGCGGCCGTCGCGGACGCGCTCCGCGCGCGGGGGTTCGTCGTGGACTCGGCCTCCTCGGTCCCCGCGGCGTGCGAGATCGCGCGAGAAGGCGTCGACGCGGTCGTCGCGACCCGCCGCATCGTCGAGGACGACTCCTCGGGGCTCGGCCTGGTGGACGCGATGACGCTCGACACGCCGAGCCCGCCGCCGTTCGTGATCTGGGCGAACGAGTGGTCCGTCGACTCCGCGCAGGAGATCGACGACAAGCTCCGCGCCCTGCTCCCTCACGTCGCGCGCGCCGCGCTGGTGGTCCGCCGCGGGACGCTCGCGGAGGGGGCGGCCGAGCTCCTTCGGCAGCTCGAGGGCTCCCGCGCCACCGGCACTCTCTCGATCCACACGCCCCGGTCGTCGGGCGAGGTTCGCTTCGTCCAGGGTCGCATCGTCGACGCCGTGTTCGGTCGAATCGCGGGCACGAAGGCGCTCGCGAGGATCCTCTCCGAGCGAGAAGGAGCGACCGCGTTCGTCCCCGGTGGCGCCGACGTCGTCCCGCGGATGGACGGCGAGGTGAGCCCGCTGCTCGACGCGCTCACCGCGGAGCAGGCTCGCGTCGCGGCGCTCCGGCGCGAGCTCGATCTCCCTGGCGACGCGCTGGTGATGGCGGAGTCGGGGATCGATCTCCTCGACGCGATGTCGACCTCGGTCACGACGAGGCTCCGCGTCCCGGTGACCATCGACGCTCTCCTCGACGAGGTCCCCCAGGCGGACGACGTCATCCTCGGCGTGGTGGTGCACTTGGCGCGCGCCGGGAACCTGAAGCGCCTCGGGAGCGCGACCGCGCGCGGCCAGGTCGCCGACGTCGACACCCTGGCCGAGCTCAAGGGGCTCGCGGCGCGCCTACGACCCGCGGGGTTCGTCTCCCGCCCGCGCGTGGTCTTCGCCGCGATGCACTCGCGCATCGGCGTCGTCGCGCAGGCGGCCTCCGCCCTCGCCGACGCGGTCGCGCCGACGACGGCGGCCGCGCTCCCGGTCCCCTCGGTGGTCGCGATCGTCCGCCTCGGCGACTCGGTCGATCTCGAGGTCGCGACGCTGCCGCTCGTGCCCGCGTACGCGCCGCTGTGGTGCGCTGCGCTCGCGGGAGCGGGCGTGGTCGTCCAGCTCGACGACGCCGCGGCTTCGCTGCTCGACGACACGTGTCGCGCGGTCGAGGTTCCCCTCGTCCCTGCGCGCGAGCTCGTCGCGAACCTCGAGGAGCCGATCTCGCCGGAGTCGTTCGCCGCGCTCGTTCGCGCCGCGCTCCGATACGCCGCGGGCGTCTGACCGTCAGCCCTCGATGATCGTACCGATGTTCTCGCCGAACACGACGCGCTTGATGTTTCCGCGCGTGGTGAGCTTGAAGACGCGGATGTGCAGCCCGTTGTCGCGACAGAGCGTCGCGGCGGTGGAGTCCATGACGCCGATGCGCTCGGAGATGAATCGGTCGAAGGTCATCGACGAGTACATCGAGGCGTCGGGGTAGCGGACCGGGTCGCGGTCGTACACGCCCTCGACCTTGGTGGCCTTGAAGAGGGCCTCGGCGTGGATCTCCATCGCGCGGAGCGCCGCGGCGGTGTCGGTGGAGAAGTACGGGTTGCCGGTGCCTCCGGCGAAGATGACGAAGCGGCCCTTCTCGAAGTGGCGGATCGCGCGACGCCGGATGTAGGGCTCTGCGAGCTGGCGGATCTCGATCGCGGTCTGGACGCGGGTGGGCACGCCGGCCTTCTCGAGCGCGTCTTGGAGGGCGAGGGCGTTGATGACCGTCGCCAGCATCCCCATGTAGTCGCTCTGCGCCCGGTCCATGCCCGCGCTCGCGCCCTTCAGGCCGCGGAAGATGTTCCCCCCGCCGACCACGATGCCGACCTGGACCCCGAGCTGGTAGACCTCCGCGAGCTCGGCCGCCGTCGATCGCAACGTGTCGGGCTCGATGCCGAAGCCGCCTTGCGCCCCCGACAGCGCCTCCCCGCTGAGCTTGAGGACGATGCGGCGGTAGCGGAGCTCCGGGTGCGGAGCCGGCGGCGACGTCGTCGCCTCCTCGAGGTTCTTGGTCGACGGGCGCATGATGGACGGCTCATAGCCGAGCCTGCCCATCGAGCGCAATCGTGCCCTCGCCCGGCGCCTCCCTGGCCGGGAGACGGGGGCGCTGGCGCGGCGTCCACCCCCGATGGTATGAGCAGTCGACGTGTCGTACCCTCGCGCTCGTTCGCTCTTCACGGTGGCCGCGCTGCTCGTGCTCGCAGGTTGCGGGCGCAGCTGCAACGATCCCGACACGTCGGCGAAGGTGGACGCCGGGCATCGGACGAGCGACACCCTCACGCCCGAGCAGAGCAAGCTCGTGTTGGCGAAGGTCGGCGATCGGACGATCACCTTGGGCGACTACGCGGCGGCGATCGAGAGCATGGATCAGTTCGACCGCCTCCGTTACCAATCCCCGCAGCGCCGCAAGGAGCTCCTCGACGAGATGATCAACGTCGAGCTCCTCGCCGCCGAGGCGAAGGCCAAGGGCTACGACCGCGATCCGCTCGCCGAGCAGGAGATCCGGGCGATCCTGAGGGACGCGGTGCTCGCCGAGGCCCACAAGGGCGCGCCCGCGCCGAACGACGTCCCCGAGGCCGAGGTCCGCGCGTATTTCGACGCGCATCGCGCCGACTTCCGCGATCCCGAGCGGCGGCGGATCTCGCTGATCGTCCTCAAGACCGAGGCCCAGGCGACGGAGGTGCTCCCCGCCGCCCGCAAGGCCACGTCGGCGGCCGAGTGGGGCGCCCTCGTGCGGCAGCACTCCATCGACGCGCAGGCCAAGGCCAACGTGCCGGTGGATCTCGCCGGCGATTTCGGCATCGTGAGCCCGCCGGGCGACGCCCGGGGCGAGAACGCCCGCGTCCCCGCCGACGTCCGCGCGGCCGCGTTCCAGGTCGCCGCCGTCGGCGAGGTCCTTCCTCGCGTCGTCCGCGCGGGCGACAAGTGGTACCTCGTCCGGCTCACGCAGAAGCTCGAGCCGCGGGAGCGCGTCTACGAAGAGGCCGAGCGCACCATCCGCGTGAAGCTCTCGCAAGACCGGATGCGCGCGAAGGAAGACGAGCTGCTCGCCCAGCTTCGCGCGAAGTACGCCGTGCAGGTCGACGAGGGCGCGCTCTCGTCCGTCCGCGTCGATTGGGTCGACGGCGGCGCTCCGAAGTGAGGGTCGGGTGAGCGCGCTCGTCCCCACCGCCGCCCTCACCCGGGATCCGCACGACTGGCACTCGCAGATTCGCGACGCGGTGACGACGCTCGCCGAGCTCGAGTCGAAGCTCGAGCTCACCGACGCGGAGCGCGCGGGAGTGCGGCGCGCCGAGGCCGAGGGCCTGCCCCTCTCGATCACCCCGTACTACCTCGGGCTCTGCGATCGCGTCGACCCGTCGTGCCCGGTGAGGCGTCAGTGCGTCCCCGTCGCCGCCGAGGGCGACGAGGTGCCGGGCGACCTGGCCGACCCGCTCGGCGAGGTCGCGCACGAGGTCGCTCCCCACCTCGTGCAGAGGTATCCCGATCGAGTGCTCCTGCTCGCCACCGATCGCTGCGCCGTCTACTGCCGATTCTGCACCCGCTCGCGGATGGTGGGCGACGGGGGTGGGGCGGTGTCGGACGACCGGCTGGCGCCCGCGCTCGAATACGTGAGCAATCACGCGAACATCCGCGACGTCATCGTCAGCGGCGGCGACCCGCTCGCGATGTCGACGGACCGGATCGCGCGCATCTGCGAGAGGATCCGCCGGATCCCCCACGTCGACACCATCCGCCTCGCCACGCGCGCGCCGGTGACGTTCCCGATGCGGGTGACGAGGGAGCTCGTCGAGGCGCTCCGGCCGCACCATCCGATCTGGGTGATGACGCACTTCAACCACCCGAAGGAGCTCACGCCGCAGGCCCTCGAGGCCTGCCGGCGCTTCGCGGACGCCGGCTTCCCGGTCATGAACCAGACCGTGCTCCTGCGCGGGGTGAACGACGACGCGTCGGTGCTCGAAGCGCTCTTTCGCGGCCTCGTGCGCGCGCGAGTGCGCCCCTACTACCTCCTGCAAGCCGATCCCGTCCGAGGGACCGGCCACCTGCGCACGCCCCTCGCCAAGGGGGTGGCGATCCTCGCCGCGCTCCAGGGGCGCCTCTCGGGCATCGCGCTGCCCAAGCTCGTGTGCGACACGCCGGGCGGGCTCGGGAAGGTCCCGCTCTCACCGGACTACGTGGTCTCGCGCCAGCCGGGCCGCACCGTGCTGCGCACCTTCCGCGGCGACGAGGTCGCGTACCTCGATCCGCCGTGATTTCGTCGTCGCCGCGGAAAGTTCTTCCAAGAAACCGCGTGGTTGCCTAGCCTTTCGACGATGCTGTCCCGGTTGCTCGCTCGCAGGCTCTCGACCGTCCTGATCTCGTGCGCCGTCGCTCAGAGCGCCGTACCCGGGCTGGCCCTCGCGCAGCCGGCAGCCGCCGCCATGGACGCCAAAGCGCGCCTCGCCGCCGGCGACAAGGCCGCGAAGGCGAAGGACTGGGCCAAGGCGCTCGAGGAGTACACCGCGGCGAACGCGGCGCAGAAGAGCGCGGCCGCGCAGGAGGGCGTCGCGCAGGCGCTCTACGAGCTGAAGCGCACGGTCGACGCGTACGAGGCCTACGACGAGCTCCTCAAGGCGCACGGGGCGACGCTCCCGAAGCCGAAGAAGGACGCCGCGCAGAAGCGGCTCGCGGAGCTGGACGAGCAGACGGGCACGATCACCGTGAAGTCGAACGAAGACGGCGCGACGGTGTCCGTCGACGGCCGCGTCGTCGGCAAGACGCCGCTCCCCTCGGCGGTGCGAGTCGCGGCGGGCCCGCATCGCGTGCGCGTGCAGAAGGACGGCTTCGGGCCGTTCGAGTCCGCCCCCAGCGTGAGCGGAAAGGGCACGACCGCGGTGGCGGTGACCCTCGACGCCGACGTGAAGAAGTCGCGACTCGTCGTGAAGGAGAAGAACGGCGAGCAGGTGCGCGTGATCCTCGACGGCGTCGACGTCGGCCCCGCGCCCTATTCGGGCGACGTCACTGCGGGCGAGCACGAGGTCTCGCTCAAGAGCGCGACCCTCAAGTCTCCGGCCGAGAAGGTCACCGTCGCCAAGGGCGAGAGCCGCGAGGTCGTGCTCGCGGCGGCCTCGTCGATGGCCACGTTGAAGGTCACCGTCTCCGACGGCAAAGGCCTCGTGAAGATCGACGGCAAGGTCGTCGGCGAGGGCCAGTTCGCGGGCGATCTCACGTCGGGTCCCCACAAGCTCCTCGTCACTCGCGAGGGCTACGACCCGTTCGAAGAGGACATCGACCTCAAGGAGCGCGAGACCGTCGCCAAGAGCATCACGCTCAAGCTCTCGTCCGTCATCACCACCGGGAAGGTCCAGGAGGAGAGCGACGTCATCGGCGGGCTCTACGGCGGCATCGGCATCGTCTCCGTCACGCTCCCCGCAGGGACGGGCAGCGACATCGCCAAGACCTGCGACGCCGGGCAGGGGCTCTCGTGCGATCAGCGAGCCGTGGTCGGCAACGTCCTCGGCGGTGGCGGCCTCCAGGGGTATTTCGGCTACCACTGGGACCCGGTCGGGATGGAGCTCTTCATGTCCGGGCTCTTCGACTCGACCTACACCAAGGCGAACTTCTCCACGAACAGCCTCAACCTCACGGCGGATCCCATCCGCACCGAGAACCACCTCATCGCGCGGGCCGGCGGCACGGCGGCCGTGCGCGCCCGTGTCACGCTCCAGTCGAAGGCGGTCCGGGGCAGCCTCGCGGCGGGGGTCGGGATCTCCCGTCGATGGTCGTTCCTCGGCCGCGACACGCAGACCCCCGACGGACTCCGCGACGTCTTCGCCGCCGACCCGGTGGGGGTCTGGGCTCCAGCGCTCTCGCTCGACCTGTCGGTGGGCTGGCGCCTCGGCAAGGCCTTCACGTTGCTGCTCGGGGGCTACACGCTCCTCGAGAACAGCTCCGCGTTCAGCCAGGAGGCGCGCACCGCGCCCGACGGCAACCGCCGGCTCACCCCGACCGATCCGGCGAACTTGCGCCCGCCGGTCGGCCTGTCCACGCCGTCGTACCTGCTCTCGAGCCAGACTCAGGGGTTCATGGGCCTCTACATCGGCGCCCAGTTCGGCCCCTGAGCACCCGTCACTGGCAGGACTTGCGGGCGAAGACGGGGATCCCCGGCGGGGTGGTGTTGTTCTGGCCCGCGAGGACGGCGGACGCCGTCAACGTCGCGCGGAGGTCGCTGCACACGGTGCCGCACATCCGGATGCGCCCCGCCGAGTCCTTGCCCCAACCGTTGCCGGTGCCGGTCGTGGAGCACGACGCGACGAAGGGGACGACCACCGAGGTCTGCTTGATCGGGTCGTAGTAGCTCAGCGAGTCCTTGTCCTCGAGAGCCCCCTTGGTCGGCTGATCGTAGACGCACGCGCCGAGATCACCCACCACCTGGTAGAACGCCTCGAAGCCCTTGGCCGGCTGCTCGCGAGCGTCGTAGGAGGGCACTTTGTTGCCCGAGCCCTTGGCCGAGATGTCGGCGGCGACCGCGACGGCGGCGTCGCTCGCGGCGTTTTTCGGTCCAAAGAGGACGGTGTAGGTCGCGAGCGATCCCTTGGTCGGGTCCGTCTCCTCGAACGCCGCGGCGGCGACCGCGCCCGTCGAGGCCGCGCCGCAGTTGTTCACGAAATCGTGGTTGCCGAGGACCAGCACCGCGCGCTTGTTGTATTTGTTGGCCGCTCCGAGCCCGCGCAGGAGCGCGTAGGCGCCGGTGAGGGCGCCGTCGAGGTTCAGCCGCGCGTCGGGCGGAGCGAGGAGCGCCGGGTTGTCCTTCACGGACTTGATCTGCGTGACGAGGTCGGCGCGCGCGGCGTCGGCGAGCTTGAACGGGATCGTGAGCTTCGCCGGGTCGGCGTAGGCGTCGCACGCCTCCGTGACCGTGTCGCGGGGGACGTACCGCATCGCGACCTGGGTGTTGCGGAACGCCGGGTCCGAGAGCGAGAGGTTGAGCGCGGCGGTGATGGCGGCGTCGGAGTAGAAGCTTCCCATCGACTGCGTCTTCTCGAGGAGGACGACGAGCGCGCTCGGGGCGATCTTGAGCTCCGTCGACGTGCACCCCGCCTTGGGCGGGCTCGAGGGGACGACGCCCTCGGGCGACCCGGTGACGATCTTGTTGAGCTCGCTCGTGCAGATGGGCTGGTAGGCCGTCTTCGAGTTGCACGCGTAGCTGACCTCGAGGGCCGAGATGCGGTGCGCGGTCGCCTCCGGCGGCGACTTGGTCGAGTCGATGCCCTTCACGAGGTCGCACATGCCCGGCGCGAGCTGGAACTCCTGCGGCTTGGCCGGATCGGGGACGAAGTAGCCCTCCTCCGCGAGGTCCTTGGTCTCGATGTCCAGGATTTCTTTGGTGAATCCGCCGTCGTAGACCGCGCGCACGTTGAGCCCGGTCGACGGGAGCGGGGAGGGCGGAGGGCCTCCCGGGACCTTGTAGATGCACTTGTCGGCGTCGACGACCTGGGCCGGCGCCGTCTGGCCGAGGCACTGGTCGACGCTGAAGCACGTGGACGTGTCGCCGAAGAGGAGCGAGTCCCGGTATTCGGGGAGGCGGTTCGGATCGACCGCGGCGTCCACGCAGCGGCCCGCCTTGCAGGTCTGATCCGTGCCGCAGTCCTTGTCGAAGCACGAGTACTTGAGCGGCAGGGGGACGAAGAGGATCTTGTCGGTGAGGTACGGCTGCTTGGAGTGGCGGATGACGCGCGTGCCCGGCGTCGTCGAGAAGCCCGGCGGCTTCTGGCAGTCGTTGAACAGCTCCTCTTGGCTCAAGTCGGTGAGGATGCCGGTGAGGACGAAGGAGATCACGCGGCCCTTCTGGCCGATGGGGACGGAGCCGAGCGTGCGCGGGAGCTGCACCTTGCCGTCGAAGACCTTGTAGTGGTTGCAGAGCTGGCTGACGCCGTCGACCTTCACGTCCAGCCGGATGTACCGGATGTCGCGAGGCACCTCGACTTGCGTGGAGACCCCGGCCACGAGCTCCGTCTGCTTGTTGGCCGAGCAAGACGCGGCGAGGCCGAGCAACGCGAGGCTTCCGAGTGAGGCGAAGATACGACGGGAGCGGCTCATGGTTTCCTCCAGGCAAAGAGATGGCTCACGTGACGTGGCCGTGGTGAAGGTCGAATAGGAAGAGAAGGCGCGAAGACGGTCAGAACTTGAAGAACGAGTGCTCGAAGATCCCGGGCGGGAGGTTCCCCGTCACCGGGTCCTGATCCTTGGGCTTGAAGATGAACGCCGCGGCCACCGCTCCTCCTCCGAGGACGACGATGGTGCCGACGAGCCACGGCACGAAGCTCGTGTTGCGATCTTCGTTGAGCTGCGCGGTCACGGTGCGCTCGCCGCCGGGTTTCACGTCGACGTCGAAGCTCCAGGTGTAGAAGCCCTTCTTCTTCACCACGATCTGGTGGGTCCCGGCCGTCACCGGGCCCTCCCAGCGGTCGGCGCCGACGACCTTGCCGTCGATCTCGATCGCCGCGGCGTCCGTCTTCGACACGACCGAGAGGCGGCCCATCCCCTGCTCGCGCGCGAGGAGGAGCGACACCTTCCGCGGCTCGCCCTCC